>NZ_JASJFE010000631.1:0-4225 GCF_030067735.1 Microcystis sp. M53598_WE2
ATCCCGTCCTTTAGAAAAGCCCTCTAAAATATTGGATTGAAAAGAGCCGTCACTTAGTATAGCTTTGAAGGGACCTAATCCAGTCATTTGTATAGTTTCAATATAATTGTTTTTTAGAGGCTTCTGCACAATAACTATAGCTTCCCATTCATTTCTCAGGCAAGTATGCCAACCTTGCCATTGTTGAGCATTAGTATCACCAATTTTGTCAAGTTTTTTCTCAATATTTAATCCTTTAGGAATGCCTGAATGTCGTCTATAAACCAGCACATCTCTAGCATAAAAACCGGCATTTTCAAGAGCAATCTGAATATGAGCTAGTGTTCTTGTGCTACTAAAAACAGCGACAACAGCCCCCCTTTTACAAACACGCATTAGTTCCTTTGACCAATCTGTTGCCCATTCAATATAATTGACCACATTTTCGCGATTGCGTTGATACCAACGCTCATTGCGAACCCCACCAGCTAACCCACTTCCATAGGGAATATTTTTTACCAGTGTGGAACTGTTTTGAATGCGTTCTCTGCGTCTTTGGATTTCATCATGATCCCAATTTCTGCCAATGAACTCATAATTATAGGGTGGATCTGTGATCACACAAGATATACTAGATTCTTCTAGTAAAGTGAGAAGTTCTCTACAATCACCGTGCAGAAGTTGCCATCTTTTTGAGATATTCATCGGGCAATATAAAACTCCTGTGTTTCAGAAAATTTATCAAAAGCTTTCAGCAAATCGAACCCACTGCGATCAAGTATATAATCAAAACTTTGTTGGCTCTGCAAAACAGTCCAGCCACCCAGATGACAAGCTTTAATCGCTGCTGGTAAGTTATCCTCTCGCACAATCAGTAAAATAGGTCTAAGTCCTCTTTCCTGTAATAGTTTTCCATACTGTTTAAACTTTTTAAGTGTGCCAGAATCTCCCGAACCAATTCTATATTTAGTATCAATGGCATCTCTACCTAAAATGCAGTCACAAGGTTGATCATCTGCAATCTTTAAAGCCGGTTGATAATCTAAACAATTAGCCTTAAAAACTTCTGTCACCAGACGTTGCCAACACATTCCTAGTTCCCTGCCCCAATACTGACGATTTTCCCTTTTTAAACTAGGAGTAATTCCAAATACCCTCATAAGCGGATCATAATCATCATTTTCTTCTCCATAGATTTTGTCACTAAAAGAACTTTGGTATTGTCTCAAAATTCCCTTGAGGAGGTTTTCTATTTGATCGGGTGGCATCAATAATCCTTTTTGATATAGATAGCTAACTACTGATTATCTCCCCAAATTATCGGTAATCTGTTCCAAGATAATATCACCCCTGGCCAAGGAAAATGAGCGGTTATTTACACAGTCCTTCCATCCTCCCCCTAACATTTTAACAGCCGATCGGCCCTAATCTCTAAATCATTGACTACCCACGGTTTACAATAGTTAAGAACCAACGGCAAGCAAGAATTAACGATGCGGATTTCGATCAACTGGTTACGAGAATTAGTCAAAGTCGCCCAATCTCCCCAAGAATTAGCCGAATTATTGACAATTGCGGGAATAGAAGTGGAAGAGATCGAGGATCGCCGAGAATGGGCAAAGGGTGTGGTTATTGGTAAAATTATCGATCGCCAACCCCATCCCAATGCGGATAAATTAAGTGTCTGTCAGGTGGATATCGGTCAGGAAACCCCTAGTACAATTGTCTGTGGTGCGCCCAATGCTAGGGCTGATATTCTAGTTCCTGTGGCTACTTTGGGAACTTATTTAGCCAAAATCAATTTAACGATTAAACCGGCTAAATTGCGCGGGGTAAAATCGGAAGGGATGATCTGTTCCCTCGCAGAATTAGGATTAACTAAAGATTCTGAAGGAATCCACATTTTTAGTCAGGAAAATCTCCCTTTAGGTACAGATGTTCGTCCCCTTTTAGGACTCGATGAGGTGATTTTAGATATTTCTCCCACCGCTAACCGTGCCGATGCTTTGAGTATGATCGGAGTCGCGCGAGAAGTGGCGGCTTTGACAGGAGGAGAATTAAGCCTACCAAAAGTGAAATTAGGTGAATTTTCCCCTAAAAAAGATTTATCTCTGGAAATATCAGAAAATAAAGCCTGTCCTGCTTATATTGGTACGGTGATCGAGGGGGTAAAAATTGGCCCATCTCCGCTATGGTTGCAACAGCGTTTACAGGCTGCCGGATTGCGATCGATCAATAATGTGGTCGATATTACTAATTATGTACTTTTGGAGTGGGGACAACCCTTACACGCTTTCGATCGCGATCGTTTACAAAGTTTTGCCGGAGGTAAATCCGTTACTATTGGAGTCCGTTTTGCCGAGGAAGGGGAAAAAATCATTACCCTTGATGGTCAGGAAAGAAGCTTAAAAGAGCTTAATTTATTAATTACTGCCAATAATAAGCCGGTAGCTTTAGCGGGGGTGATGGGAGGTCAAGATACGGAAGTTAACGAGGAAACCGTTAATCTTGTGCTAGAGTCGGCTTTATTCGATCCGATCGCCATCCGTCGTTCCTCAAAAGCGCAGGGTTTACGCAGCGAATCTTCCGGACGCTATGAACGCGGTGTTAATCCCGCCGCTTTGGAATATGCTTGTCAAAGGGCGATCGATTTGATTCTAGAGTTAGCTGGGGGAACTGTCAGCAGTCAGGTTAAAGCTGATTATCGTGCCGATCAGTCCAGTCGTTCGATCGAATTGCGTTTAGAACGTTTGCAGCAGCTACTGGGTCAAGTTACCCTAGATGATGGTGCGATCGGTGAAATTATCGCCGAAGATGTGGAACGGATTTTAGGCAATTTAGGCTGTGAATTACAGTTAACCTCGAAAAATCCTGTTCTGTGGACTGTGACAGTGCCAGACTACCGTTATCGGGATTTAGAACGAGAAATTGACTTAATTGAAGAAGTGGCGCGACTGTACGGATATGATCGCTTTGTCGATACTTTGCCGGCAAAAACCGCAGCCGGAGGATTATCCTTTGAGGAAACTATACAGCGTCGGCTGCGGGAAGCTTTTCGCGCAGTGGGTTTGACGGAATTAGTCCAGTATTCCCTCGTTAAACCGGAATTAGCGGAAGTTGTCCTCGCTAATCCCCTTTTTGTCGAGTATTCTGCTTTGCGGACTAATCTCCTCGACGGTTTAATCGAAGCGTTTGAGTATAATCAGTCTCAGGGTAACGGTTCCTTAAATGGCTTCGAGATCGGGCGAGTTTTCCGCTCAGAATCGGATAATATCAACGAATACGATGCAATTGCTGGTATTTTTGGCGGTGATTTCTTCCCGGCCGGACGTTGGCTGCGATCGGGTAAAGAGGTAGCCATGACTTGGTATGAAGCAAAAGGGATTTTAGAAGCAGTATTCGATCGCCTTTCGCTGACAGTAAGCTACGAAAAATATGCCGAAGATGCGCGTTTTCATCCCGGACGAACAGCATCTTTATGGATTGGCAAACAACGCCTAGGTATATTCGGTCAACTACACCCGCAATTGCGTCAGCAAAAGGGATTAATTGAGGCAGTTTATGCCTTTGAAATCCAGTTCCCGATCCTGTTAGCAACTCTTAGCGATAGTGCCAAAATTACCCCGCGTTTACAGGTCTATTCTACCTATCCGGGGGCAGCACGAGATATCGCCTTCTTTGTTTCTACAGATATACCCGTAGATAGATTGACAAAAACTATCAAAAATGCTGGGGGAACTCTTTTAGAAAAAGTCGAATTATTCGATCGCTATCAGGGGCAGAATGTGCCAGAAAATCATTGTAGTTTGGCCTTTAGTTTAGTCTATCGTGCCAGCGATCGAACTTTAACCGATGAAGATGTGGAACCCTTAATGACAAAAGTGCGAGAAGCTTTAGTTAAACAGTTCCAAGTTTCTTTAAGAAGTTAAATTCAGCGATCAATCATCAGTTATCAGACATCGACTTTATATTATCTCAAGAATAATCTCACACATCGCTATCAATATCGCTGATTGCCTCTAATTGTTACCAATCAGTTTAAGAGGTTGGAAGGGTTCTTTTTCAGACTCGATCTCCTCTAAAAAATATTACAATCAATCGCTTTTGATATACGCTTTAAAAATAGATGATAATTGAAATCGGTTTTGCTCCCTTTGAATTAAATAACGTTGTTGCAAGGATTGTAAACCATTGATTAAATCACTAGCAGATAAATCTAGGTTATTTTTTAACTCCTCTCTAGATA
>NZ_JASJFE010000719.1:0-2019 GCF_030067735.1 Microcystis sp. M53598_WE2
ATAACCCGTTTCTAATCCCTCGATTTGATGTTTTTCTACCAATGTCCCCACGTCTCCTGCGGATAATCTTGCTTCGCGAATATCTTTTAATAAAATCCCATTGAGTAAAGTTCATAATTCATGGTTATTATTTCGATCTAAAAAGTCCAAAAAGTCTTTTGCTTTCACGATCTGAATATTTTGATATTCAACCAGTGAAAGAAGATGTTTGTCTCCCGTGATAATATGGGTAGCCTTGCCAGCGATTGCACATTCTATGATCATATCGTCATCGGGATCATTGGGAACGGCTCTAAGTGTTCCACCTATAGAAACAATGCTAGAAGCATCACAAATTTCCTCAATGTATTTTCTAACTCGTTCTTCAGGAAATTTGATTTTTAGTAGAAGTTTTTCGGATAATTCGCCTAAAATCTCTGGACAAGTGACCGATCGAATCAGTTTGCTTTGGGCTAGGGAAAAACAACTATTCGGGCTACCGCTTTTAGAAAGCGCAGCAGATATGAGAATATTTGTGTCGAAGACAACAGTATAAATCACTACTTCTCATGAACGATTTCATCGATAAATTCTTCTCTTTCGTCTTCCGTCATGGTATCCCAATCGTAGCCGCGTTCTGCTGCGACGATTTTTGCCTGTTGGCTTCCGTAATCGGTTATAGCTTCCATATTTCCCCACTGACGCTGGATGAGGAATCTAAATAGTTCCTGTTGCTGTGCTTCGGGGAGTTGTTTGACTAATTCGATTACTTGTTCGTTGCTTAAGGTTAAGTTCGGCATAGGTCGCTTCTAGACAATAGCATGATTAATCAGTTTAACACGAGTCCTTAATGGAGAGGGTTTTCGGTTCGCCTACACCTTCCCCGCTTCGATCGGTTAGAATCGAGAAATTATCGGCCTAGAAAATCCTTTCATCTTCGCGCTTGCCGTAAAATTATATCTTTAACTAAATGGTGATCGCTAATTAATTATCGTAGTAAAGCTTGAAAACCTGCTTGAATAAAATGAACATCTGAAGTTAAAGCGTCGGTAATTTGATTTTCTTCCATAACAATAAAAGAAAAACAATCTACTAATCCCCAGCTTTTATCAGCTCTTGATTCGTAGAGCTTTAAGCCTTTTTGAAAAAGAGTAGAAGTGATAGTAACAACGAATAAATTATCGGTTTGATAGCATTGCTTGATAAAGGCAGAAACCTTAGGACGATTGTAATGACTAAGAGCATTACCAACCTCCATAAAAATGGCTTCAGTAACCCAAACTGCTGTTGCATTTTTTACATAGGGGAGGAACTGCATAGCAATTTGATGATATTGATCATGAGGATTGAGAATTGCTTGGATAAAGACCGTATCTAAAAAAAGTTTGGACTTATTCATCGCTTATATTTCTTTTGGGAGTATCATATAAATAATGATCGTGTTCCCTTGACCAATCTTCTGGAGCTTCATAGGTGCCAGCCATTTCTTCTAACAGTTCCCAAGCATTTTTATGGTTATTTTCTAGTGGATCTTCCCGAGAAATAATTTGGATGATGTAATGGGTATTGGGTTCTAATTCAATCTTTTCTTCGGGACGGAAAACCATTCCATCATAACTAACTCGTAGATTTTTTATCATAATGGATTGTTGAGAAGTAATTCGATTACGGCCTACACAGTGCCTTAAGGTTAGTGTAACACACCCTCTCAACTATAACTACCGCACGATCGCACCCTCTTCTAGATGCCGATATTCTGCTAAAGATGGGAAAATATCAGTCCTGTAGAGTCAAGGTCGATCCTCGTGGGTGGGGAAACGGAGGGAATTTTCGGCCATGGTGACAACAGTAATCGTTTTTCCCAACCTATCGAAAAACTCGACACTATACCCCGTTTCTAATCCCTCGATTTGATGTTTTTCTACCAAGGTTCCCACGTCTCCTGCGGATAATCTTGCTTCGCGAATATCTTTTAATAAAATCCCATTGAGTAAAGTTCATAATTCATGGTTATTATTTCGATCTAAAAAGTCCAAAAAG
>NZ_JASJFE010001003.1:0-5657 GCF_030067735.1 Microcystis sp. M53598_WE2
AGTGGGGTGTGGGGTGTAGGGTGTGGGGTGTGGGGTGTGGGGTGTGGGGTGTGGGGTGTGGGGTGTGGGGTTTTACCGATAAAAACTCACACCTGATAACTGAATCACTGATAACTCACACCTGATAACTGATCACTGATCACTGATAACTGATTAGGTACTAAAGTATTTAGCGGTGGGGTGATAGGTGATAATGGCGGTGGTGGATTGTTCTGGGTACAATTGTTCGCTTTCGTCCATAGACATCCCAATGCGATCGCATCCTAACAGAGCTAGTTGCTTGTATTGATCCTGAATATTGGGACAAGCGGGATAGCCGAAACTATAGCGAGAACCCTGGTAACGCTGTTGCAGTATATCGCGGATATTATCGGGATCGAACTCTGCGAAACCTAACTCGCGACGGATGCGGGTGTGGGTCCATTCGGCCATGGCTTCGGCGGTTTGGACAGCCATGCCGTGATAATAGAGGTATTCGGTATATTCGTTGGCATCAAAGAGAGATTTAGCGTATTCCGTGGCGATTTCCCCCACTGTCACTGCTTGCATCGGGAAAACGTCGATAATACCGGATTCCTGCGGGGCGAAAAAGTCAGCAATACAGAGACGACGACCGGATTTCTGGCGCGGAAACTCAAAAATGGCGATCGGTTGCAGATTTTCGGGTTTTTCGCCCGCTTGTATCGATTCGGGATCGTAAATTAACAGGGAATTACCGGACGACTGACAGGGAAAATAACCATAAATTAATGTGGGGTTTAGTAAATTTTCCTTGACAATTTTCTCTTTCCATGCTGCTAGAATTGGATGAACTTTTTCCTGTAAAAACTGGTCGTATTCTGGCTTCGATTGGCTTTTGGGTTTGCGGAATTGCCATTGACCGACAAATAAAGCTTGTAGGTCTAAATACCAGAAAACCTCCTCGATGGGAATTTCTGCTGCTGTTAATATTTTAGTACCCCAGAAGGGCGGTGTTGGTCGGGGAATATCAACTTCCACCGCTTCGGAACGACGGGTATCAATAACTAATTCTTTGTCCACGCTGCCATCGGTAAAAATAGTATCGGGATTAACCTTTAATTCTTCGGCAACAACCGGGGGTTTTTCTGCCTCGGCAAACTCCGCTAAAAAGCCTTTACTATCATCCCATTGACCCCCAGCTTTAGCGGGCATTAATTTATCCATAAAATGCAGGTCAGAGAAGGCATCTTTACCATAGATAACCTGTCCCTTGTAGGTTTTTTGACAGTCATCATGGACAAATTTGGGAGTTAAAGCTGCCCCGCCAAGGATAACGGGAACGGTGATTCCTTTTTCGTTAAAAACCTCCAGATTTTCCTTCATAAAAGCCGTTGATTTCACCAATAAACCGCTCATAGCGATACAATCGGCTTTATGTTCTTGGTAGGCTTCGATGATATTTTCTACGGGTTGTTTAATGCCCAAATTAATCACCTTATAGCCGTTATTGGTCAAGATAATATCAACTAAATTTTTACCAATATCGTGAACATCCCCTTTAACTGTTGCGATAATAAAAGTCCCTTTGGCATTATTATCCCCCTCTTTTTTCTCCATAAAGGGTTCTAAAAAAGCAACAGCTGCTTTCATAGTTTGGGCAGATTGGAGAACAAAAGGTAACTGCATTTGTCCCGAACCAAATAACTCACCCACTACCTTCATCCCATCCAAGAGGAAAATATTAATAATATCTAGGGGTGGATAGTCCTGTAAAGCTTGATTCAAAGCGTCTTCCAGTCCCAATCTTTCCCCATCAATAATATGCTGTTTTAATCGTTCCTCCACGGGTAAATTAGCATTACTAGAGGGGTCTTTTTTAGTAGTTTTCCCCGCAAATAATTCGGTTAATTTGGTCAGGGGATCATAAACACATATATCGCCATCAAAACGACGATTATCATAGATTAAATCCCGACAAACTTGCTGATATTCTGGTTCAATTTTTGCCAGAGGAAGAATTTTATTAGCGCTGACGATTGCCCCATCCATCCCCACCTGCATCGCTTCGTTGAGGAAGACGGAATTTAATACCTGACGCGCTGCCGGATTCAAGCCAAAGGAGATATTAGACACACCTAAAAGAATGTGACATTCTGGCAATTCTTGGCGAATTCGGCCCATTGCTTCGATAGTAGCCTTGCCATTTTCTCGGTCTTCTTCGATACCGGTAGAAATCGGTAAAGCTAAAGGATCAAAAAAGATTTCGTAGGGAGGAATTCCGTATCCTATCGCTGCATAATAGGCCCGTTTAGCTATCTGGAATTTTTTCTCGGCAGTGCGTCCCATTCCTTCTTCATCAATGGTTCCAATTACTACCCCCGCGCCGTATTTTTTCGCTAAATCCAAGACTTGATAAAAACGCGGTTCCCCGTCTTCGTAGTTAGTAGAGTTGAGGATACATTTACCCCCCGCTACTTTTAACCCCGCTTCCATTTTTTCCCATTCGGTGGAATCTAACATTAAAGGTAGGGTGACATTATTAACTAAACGAGAGGCTAATTGGTGCATATCGCGCACGCCATCCCGGCCCACATAATCGACGTTGACATCGAGAATATGCGCTCCTTCTTTTACCTGAGCTTTCGCCATCGATACTAAACTATCCCAGTCTTCAACATTGAGCAGTTCCCGACATTTTTTAGAACCACTGGCGTTTAATTTTTCCCCGACAATCAGGAAAGAATTATCTTGAATATAGGGTTGGGTACTGTAGATAGAAGCGGCGGAGGGTTCATAATGATAATGACGAGATTTCGGAGTTAAACCCTGACTTAGTTCCGCTAAAGCTTGAATATGGTCGGGACGAGTACCACAACAACCGCCGATAATTTGTACTCCCAAATCTTCAATAAAGTGCATTAAAGCCATTTTTAATTCTACGGGAGTGAGGCGATAATGCGCTTGACCGCCGACATTTTCCGGTAAACCAGCGTTAGGAATACAAGAAACAATAAAAGGGGAATTTTCCGAGAGATATTTAATATGGGGTTTCATTAAATCGGGACCAGTGGCGCAGTTAAGTCCCAAAATATCGATTTTATAGGGTTGTAAAATAGAGACAACGGCGTTAATTTCCGTTCCTACTAACATCGTTCCCATGGTTTCCATCGTCACCGAAACCATGAGGGGCAATCGTTGACCTTTTTGCTGAAATACTTCTTCAATAGCATTTAAAGCCGCTTTAATTTGCAGGACATCCTGACAGGTTTCTACTAATAATAAATCTGCCCCGCCATCGTACAGACCCTCTACCTGTTCCACATAGGCATTTTTGAGAGTATCAAAGTCAATATGACCCAAAGTGGGCAGTTTTGTCCCCGGCCCCATGGAACCCGCCACAAAACGGGGTTTTTCGGGGGTAGAGTATTTATTAGCGCAAGCCTTGGCCAGTTCGGCGGCGGTTTTGTTGAGATAATAGGCTTGATCGGCTAAATCGTACTCGGCTAAAACTATCGAGGTTCCCCCGAAGGTGTCGGTTTCAATCACATCCGCACCCACGGCTAAAAAAGCTTCGTGGACTTTGGCTACGGCGCTAGGTTTAGTATGGACAAGATACTCGTTACAACCTTCGTATTCTGCCCCACCAAAGTCCTCGGCCGTCAGATTTTGGCTTTGTAGGGAAGTTCCCATCGCCCCATCAAAGACGAGGACGGGATGCTTGGGGCCGTTGAGGTAGTCGAGAAAGGGGCTATTCATAGAGAGATTTACTGCTATAGCATTTTGAAAGTTTATTGTAATACGGTTACTAGAAATCTGCTATGGTCTGCATTTCAGTTATCAGTGATCAGTTATCAGTTATCAGTGATCAGATTTGAGTTTTCAGTTATCAACTAGAAGAAACAGGTCGGCAAGCTGTTGGGAATTTTAGTACAAATGCTCAACTATTTCTCCCTGCTATAGTCAACAGCCTAGCACCAGCGATCGAGAAAGCCAATCAATCTAATTTTGTAGAACTAGACGGGCTAAACCAACTCCGGGATAATAATTACCGAGAATTTGTTGATAATCTAGGCCTTTTTCCGCTAATTTATAAGCCCCAGTTTGACTCATACCGCGACCACCGTGGGCCCAAGCGACAATTTCATCGGTGGCAGCATAAAGAGACTCGACTACACCCCCTTTATAGCTGAGAATCTGCCCAGCAGTGGCATTAACCGCTTGGTGAGTCGATTGATACTCCGAGCGAATGCCTTTATATACCTGCCAGCGTTGGCTATTGCCCAGATGAAACCAAGCATTAGCGGGGCGGATTATATGTACTAGGGCGTAGGAACGGGCGGCGATCGCTTGTGCCTTTAAAGCGTGCATTGGCGCGGTGGAGTGCATTTCACTACCCACCACACTATAGAGATAGGCCTCTAAATTAACATGATTGACCACTAACAAGCGATCGCCTTGCGCAACAAGCAGCACTTTGCCCCGATACCAACCATCATCCACATAAACTAAACCATCGGCACTGGTGGGCTGCACAAAAATCACCTCTGGCAGCGATAAATCGCCCATTTTTAAGCCATTGGCACCTGGAATGACCGGTAAACCCTCGTTAGTGGTAATCGTTTTTAAACCGCCACCTTGGCGATCGGTGATCACCGCCGGTCCGTTAACTCCAATCAAAACACTGGCCACATCCCTTTTGATCGCCACGCGAATTTCTATGGCCGGCGGCGTATAATTAGCGGGAACCGCTAAGGGTTGTCTAGTTACCGGTTTGGCTGCGGCAGCGGGGGAAGTATTGGGGGAAGTATTAGGGGAATGAACCGATGGCGCTAATTTTTTCGGCGCTGAGAGGGAAGACTGAGGAGAGGGTGCTGATTTTGGAATCGCAGAAGATTGGGGAGAGGGGGATAGTTTCGGTGATGGCGCGGTTAAGGGTGCGATCGGAGATGGGATAATAGGGGAAGGAAAGGCAGCAGTCTCTAGATTTGCCTGGGGTTGCGGGGTTTCTGGTTTTTCCTTGGCTAAATAAGTTAAGAGAATTGGCGTAAAAGTAGCGATCGACAACAAAGGAACGGCACAATGGCGCAGCAGGGAAAAATAGGTACTAGCAGCAAATTTCACTTTAATCACACCATCTTTAATTTTCTTATCTAACTTTACCATTCCCCTCTCAGGCCGGGCAATTCTAGAGAAAAAATCTCGTATTCTTGAGCTTGTCAGGACAAATCAGGCTGAAATAGTCAAGAAAAGCCGAAAAAATCCTGATAATTTTTATTTATGCCTAACTGATTTGTTCCTTGCAGAGCAAATTATACAACAGAGGGAAATAGGAGAGTAATGATTTTGTAGGTACTGATTATCTTGATACTCAAATTAGTTGACAGAGATGTTTAAGGATTTTGAGAACCTCATATAAATCCCCCGGATTTCTCATGGCAAATAAACGAGAGGTTCCGTATAAAGGTTTACCGTCCCATAATAATTTAACAAATAAAAACTCGGAACCATTGGTCAACATTCCATAATTAGGACGGTTGGGATGAGGATTGACCATTAAATAAGCTAATAATTGCGGTAAACCTACTTCAACGGAATAAATAACCCGTTTTGATTCAATAATCATTACCCATAATTGTTCTTTTAGAATTAAAGTATCTAACCTTCCTTTAATTATTAAATCTTGCTCTTCTGTAATA
>NZ_JASJFE010000420.1:0-1298 GCF_030067735.1 Microcystis sp. M53598_WE2
ACTGCTCTAATATTTGATTTAGTAATATCTTCCCCTAAAACTTCTGACAAAATTTTCCATAATTCTGAAGCACTATCTCGAATATGACCTTCACTAAGATGAGATTCTTTGGCAACTTCTGAGTATTTGTAACCTTCTAAGGTCCCTTGCAAGATAGTTTTTTGAAGATAGTCTAGATGTTGATCTGTTTTGGCAAAAACCAACTCATCTAAGAGATTTAACACCGTATTAGATAGATTAGCTTGAAACATGGACTATAGATTAGGTATATGAAGGTAGAGCAGACAGTGATGCAATTCAGACCTGAATTGGCGAGTTTTTACGCGATGTGTAACTAAAAACGACAGAATCAGGGTTCCCGATGATACTTTATCACTGCTGATTTCTGAGAGCCTTGTAAATCAAGACTAAAAATATAGTTGCACACGGGGTAGTTTTTTACTTATTCTAGCTGACATTTCCGATATTTCAGATCAATTGTTTGGCTGTAAGTTCCGACTTTTCCGACTTACTAAACTCAAGACTGCGATGTATCCTAAGTAATTAAGCAGTTTCAAGGCTTTATTTAGCCAATCTAAAGAAAATGTGAAATAGTACAGGTTCTAGCATATCACAGTCAGGATGCTTAAGGTGGCTTTAGGCAATGTAGCCCAGGCCGCACGCTCAACCAGTACACAAATCAAATGGGGAGGAAAAAATGACATCAAGTTCTAAAGAAAATGTCTTAGTTGACAACTGTTTTGGTATTGTAACGAACAAAAGACTTACCTATATGGCGAAGAAAAGCTGGTTTCGTGGTGGACGAAGAGAAGATGTTCCTCTCAAGCAAGTTGTTGCAGTTCGATATGAAATGGATAGGAAAGTTGTTGGGGGACTATTCCTTGTTGTTTTAGGGATTGTCTTGATAACTGTAGTAGTGGGTATTATTCCCTTGATTTTTGGTGTTCTATTGATGTGGGGATCTCCAACGGTAAGTGTGGTTACGGCCGGAGGAACAGCAACTCCTGTCACTGGATGGCCATGGCAAAAATCAGAAGCAGAGGCGTTTGTAAACGCTGTCCACAGTCAATTATTTGGTGAGTAAATCGAGGGACACAAATTGTTGAAATTTACTCAATCTTGCTGATACTTTTATAACTTCGGAAAATTAAAAAGTTAGCTGGAGAATTTTTTATGGATTTGGCAAATCGTTTGCTAATAATGCCTCATTACTTGAGTTGTTTAATTTCATATTTCTTTTTCTTCTATGGTGTATTACTTGCTGTTGTTGGGTTATTTGCACGGGAATTAGTTGCCCA
>NZ_JASJFE010000867.1:0-1745 GCF_030067735.1 Microcystis sp. M53598_WE2
ACTTTTTCTGCTACCTTAGAAGGATAGAGTGTATAACCCCAATTCCAGACCGTGGGATAAATAGTATTAAAGTTTAAATCAGCCAACCTATCAAGGGCATCTTTTAGGGTTTGCGGTTTAAATAATACCTCACTATCGATATTAGTTAACCAAACTCCACGAATTTCGGGTTTTTCTTGGGGTTGATTGGTCGATTGTGCGGGAAAATTAAAGGTTATCGTCATGATAAAAGCAAAGATAATTAAAAATATTAACCAGCTTATTTTCCCGTATCTTTGACTATAAATCACCAAACTATCGGCGAAATTATTAAAGGTTTTACTGATTCTATTCATAATGGGAAGTGGGTGAGTTGGGAAGTGGGGAGACTTTTCGGTTATCAGTTCACTGATAACTGATAACTGATAATGGCTAAAATAACTAAATTATCTCTCCAAATTGCGAGGATCTAGGGCATCGCGTAAACCATCACCGAGTAAATTAAAAGCTAAAACGGTGAGAATAATTAACAAAGCAGGTGGCCAAATTAACCAGGGTTGTAGAACAATAATTGAGGCATTGGTAGCCAGAGAAAGCATATTTCCCCAACTAGGATCTGGTTGTTGAATTCCCAAACCAATTAAACTTAAAACCGATTCGGCCACGATAAAACCAGGCACGGCTAACGTAGCAGAAATAATGATATAACTGGCAGTTTGGGGCAGCACATGACGCAGAATAATATAAAGGGGTTTTGCTCCCATAGCTTTAGCAGCCTGAATAAATTCCTGTTCTTTCAGGGATAAAACTTGACCGCGAATTACCCGCGCTAATCCCGACCAACTGATAAAAGAAGTAATCAGGACGATTAATAAAAAGCGTTGGGTGCTGGTTAATCCTGCGGGTAAAACGGCCGCTAGGGCCACGAGTAAATATATGCCGGGGATAGTCATTAAAACTTCCACAAAACGCATTAAAATCGCATCTAACCAACCGCCAAAATAGCCAGAAACGCCACCGACAAATAAACCGATAGGGAAAGAAATTAAAATCCCGACCAAACCGATAAATAAACTAATTCTGCCCCCGAAAATCAAGCGACTAAAACTATCGCGTCCCGATTCGTCGGTTCCCAATATATTGATTCTACCATCGCCGATGACTCCGAACAGATGGAGATCAAAAGGGATACCGGGGAATAAAGTTACTTCCTGCCATTTTGGCGGCAAAGGTAGGCGAATTTGACCGAAATTATAGGTTTCACCCTTAACCAAGAGACGCAGCGGCAAGGGTTTGTTAAAATCTCTCATTAGCTTCCGCTCACCAGTTTCTATATTAATAGCACTTTGAGTGGTGGGATAGACGTGGGGGCCAATCCACTCACCCTTGTTACTTCCCGACTGCGAGCGCCAAAAGATTTGGGTGGGAGGGAGGAGAGACTGACCGGGTTGGGAGGAGTAGGGAGAGTAGGGAGCGACAAAATCCGCCGCCATTACGCTTAAATAGAAGATTAACAGTAAAACTGCTCCCCAACGGGCGAGAGGATTATCTTTGAGTTTGTGCCACCAGTCCATAGGCGATGAGGTCAATAGGAGAGTTAATCTTTATTTTGCTAGTCTGATTGCTACAATTTATCATACCAACAAAAAAGCTGTCTAATGTTTATTAATCCCCTTGTTTATGAGAAATCTTCTGTCTATCGTCAAGATTTTGAGACAGCGCAACCGTTTAAGCATTTGGTCATCGATAATTTTTTAGTTAGGGAG
>NZ_JASJFE010000054.1:0-1485 GCF_030067735.1 Microcystis sp. M53598_WE2
ACCCCCATTTCCCCATCACCCTACACCCCACACCCCACACCCTACACCCTACACCCTACACCCCACACCCCACACCCCACACCCCACACCCCGCTATGTTCACGCAGACTAAGTTGGTAAAGCGTGACACAAAACTGCTAGAGTGAGCAAAGACGAGTATATAAACTTTACAGATATTGTATGAGAGTTTTGGTTATTGGCGGAGACGGCTATTGTGGTTGGGCAACGGCACTCCATCTATCAAATAGAGGTTACGAAGTAGGCATACTTGATAGTTTAGTTCGTCGCTATTGGGACTTACAATTAGGCTGCGATACCTTAACACCGATCGCACCCATATCTCATCGGATTCAACGCTGGCAAGATCTGACGGGAAAATCGCTCGATCTTTTTGTCGGGGATATCAATAACTACGACTTTTTGATTCAATCCCTGCGACAGTTTCAACCGGATGCGATTGTTCACTTCGGAGAACAGAGATCTGCACCCTTCTCCATGATCGATCGCGAACACGCAGTTTTAACCCAAGTTAACAACGTTGTTGGCAATTTAAACATCCTCTACGCAATGAAAGAGGAATTTCCCGAAGCGCACCTAGTGAAACTGGGAACCATGGGTGAGTATGGCACACCGAATATAGATATTGAAGAAGGCTACATCACGATCGAACATAACGGTCGTAAGGATACTTTACCCTATCCCAAACAGCCGGGTAGTATGTACCATCTCAGCAAAGTCCACGATAGCCATAATATCCATTTTGCCTGTCGGATGTGGGGTTTAAAAGCCACAGATCTCAATCAAGGGGTGGTTTATGGAGTCCTCACCGAAGAAACGGGAATGGATGAGATGTTAATTAACCGTCTCGATTACGATGGGGTTTTTGGTACTGCTTTAAACCGTTTTTGTATTCAAGCGGCGATCGGTCATCCCCTGACAGTGTATGGTAAAGGTGGTCAAACGCGAGGATTTTTAGATATCCGCGATACCGTGGGTTGTTTGGAATTAGCGATCGCTAATCCCGCTCAATCGGGGGAATTCCGCGTCTTTAACCAATTTACCGAACTGTTTAGCGTCGGTGACTTGGCACTGATGGTGAAAAAAGCTGGTTCAGCGTTAGGGTTAAATGTGGAGATTAACAATCTTGATAACCCGCGCATCGAGTTAGAGGAACATTATTTCAAGGCTAAAAACACGAAATTACTCGATCTAGGCCTACAACCTCACTATCTCTCCGATTCTCTCCTCGATTCCCTCTTGAACTTCGCCACCAAGTACAGAGACCGGGTAGATATGAATCATATCCTACCAAAAGTCACTTGGAAACGATAATTTATCAGTAAATGATAAGTTGAGGATGGGCAAATAACCCATCCTTGGCGTTTTTCTAATGTATCGGAATCAAACTCGATCTTAATCCGAACTGATGGGAATTATTGTCGCCCACAATTGCGGGAATTAGGGCAACGTTCCTGCATTAATTGG
>NZ_JASJFE010000998.1:0-10439 GCF_030067735.1 Microcystis sp. M53598_WE2
AAATTATGCAGGGATTCTTGATCGCCGTATTTTTCAATGGGAAGGGCAAAACGACGCTGAAAAAAGGCTTGAGTTCCTAAAAAATTGGGATTGAGAAAATCCAAAATTGACCATAATTCCGTCAGGCGATTTTCTACGGGAGTTCCCGTTAAGGCAATCCGAAATCCTGCGGGTATTTTTCGCACTGCTTGGGATTGTTTAGCCGTAGAGTTTTTAATATTTTGAGCCTCATCTAAAACTAAACCTTGCCATTGTACTGCTTCCAAAGTGGACAGATCGCGATAGATTAAAGGATAACTGGTAATAACAACCGATTTATTTTTTACCTCTTGAGCAAAAGCTTGACCTTTTAATCTTTTTTCGCCATGATGCACAAAAACAGCCAGGGTGGGAGCGAATTTTCTTAATTCATGTTCCCAGTTATTGACCACAGAAGTGGGAGCCACCACTAACACGGGATTAACTAACATATCCTGTTCTTTTAATGCTAGTAAAAAAGCGATTAATTGCGGGGTTTTTCCTAAACCCATATCATCGGCTAAACAAGCACCTAAACCCCACTTTTCTAGGAAAGCTAACCAACTAACTCCCTTGATTTGATAGGGACGTAATTCCCCCCGAAATTCCCGCGGTGGGTTGATTAATTGAATCCCTTGATTGTTATTTAAATTATCAATTAATTCCTTTAATGCTCCCTCCGCTTGGAAATTAACTACCGGCAGTTTAGCAATTAGATTATTATCTCCTGAACTCAAGCGCAGGGCATCCTCCACCGAGAGATTAAGGGGAGCGATGGTATTATTTAAAATTGCCTGAGCTGCTTTGACATCCGTAGGTTGTAGGATTAACCATTTGCCTCCCACTTCCACCACTGGCGATTTTTTCTCTAATAACTTATCAAAATCTTTTTTCGATATTTCCTGTTCCCCTACCACTAATTTAAGCTGAAAGTTTAATAAACTGGTTAAACTTAATCTTTCTCCTTTTTTGGGAGTTACACTGGCAGCAATCTTAATTCCTAATCTTTGTTCATTACTACCAGCAGTTAAACCCGTTGGCAAAATTACCCCTAATCCCTGATCTTGCAATTGCCAAGCGATCGAGCGAATAAACTGATAAACTTCGATGGAATCAAGAGAACATTCCTCCGGGTGTCTTTGCTCTAAACTAATTCTAATCGGTTCGTACAATCGCGCCGCTAGTCCCAGTCCTTTTAAGAGAATTTCCTGGGGATTATTGACAACTCTTTGATAACTATGATAACTTTCTTTGCCCTCTAACCAAATCAACTTGGCACTAATGAGAAATTCGGGATCATCTAACGCTTGTAAATAATAGGTGAGTTTCCACGCTGTTCCTAGACTGGGAGGTTGTAAACATAAACAAACACGGTATTGATTCTCGATTAATTGGCGATTATTGCCATTAACTAAACTTTCTTGGATAGGAAACACCCAGTTATGATAAGCATTTTCTAGACGCTGTAAATTCTTGGCTTCTAAAGCAATGTCATGATGATCACCGCTTAAAGATTGTAGCCAGGGTTTCACCATCAATGACGGCGAAATATTAACACCACTATCTATCTTTTGTCGCAAACGAGCATCGACAATATTTTTTAAGCAATCGAGAATAATTGTTTGTGGTTCACTATTTTCTTGATAGGCAAGACAAACCGGGGGGATGGTTTGGATAAACTTAGCTAAACGAGTGCGATCGATGGTACTATCTAGCAGCGGATACCAGCAACTTTGACCTTGATTTATTCCCGCTAAAAATTTCCCCCTTGCTAATAAATCTAAACTCCAACGGTGCAAATACAGCCAAAATCGTAGATCATTGCCGATAAATTCGGCCTTAGCTAGGGGTAATTTCTCCCATAACCGCACTATCATCCCCGCAGAAAAAGTTAATCCTGATATCTGCCATGGTTGCCAAGACAAGGATTTAGCTGTGGGTTCGAGAATTTGCCCAGACAGCAGCGGTAAAAAATATTTTTTCCTAGGGGGGGAATAGCTCGGCAAACTGAGCTTGATTGATTCTGGAGAATACCGGTCAAGCTGAGGAGAAAATTTCTCGATAAATTGGGCTAATGCCCCAGATTCTAGACAAAAAGGATGATTTTCTTGGGTTTCACTTAATTCTTTCCCTTGCCACTGTTCACCCCAAAGAAAAAAAACACTATCCTGCGAACGAATCAGCCAATTACCGTGTAGAGTAGTCATTATAAAATAGGGAAATTTCTCTAAAAAACCTGCTGTTGAAAAGGCAAAAAATCTCGATTTTGTCGCTTCTTCTGACCTTAAGAGCCTCTAATCTTCTATTTTAGTGGACAAGGGCTAATTTCTCAAGCAGAATCTAGTTCAGCGATTAGCCCCGATCGAATGGGTATTATCAGTAATAATAAATAGAGTTATTTTTAAACTATGTACAAATCGATCGCCCTCACCCTCGTCCTCAGTCTTCCCCTGAACTTCTCGCTAGTTGGTCAGACGGAAGATTTAAACCACCTACAGCAATTATTATCCACCCGAAAATGTCCCCAATGCGATCTGAGCGGTTCGGGGTTAGTGCAATCGAATCTAGTCGGGGCAAAATTAAATGGGGCCAATCTCGTCGGGGCCAATCTTAGTCAAGCTAATTTAAGTGGGGCGGATCTGAGTGGCGCAAATTTAACTGGAGCCTCTCTTTTTGGTGCTAATCTGACTGGAGCGAACTTAACTGGGGCAATCTTGACGGGTGCGGATTTAAGAGGCGCTTATCTCAATAATGCTAACCTCGACAACACCAAACTAGACACGGCCTATGTACAGGGTGCGGTGGGAATTCCCAGTAGTGCCGGTACTCCTGAACTATTCTACGGACTAGGAATGGTGGAAGGAAAACAGGGACGCACCAGTGCCGCTATAGAAAATTTTAATAAAGCCTTGACAATTAACTCAGAATATGCTCCAGCTTATCTGGCCCGGGCCATGGCTCACTATCGTCTGGGACAAAATGCTCTAGCGGCCCAGGACGCTCAAATGGCTTCGACTCTCTTTGAACAGCAAGGTAACACCCCCGGTTACGAAGCGGCAGAGAATTTTATTAAAGGCATGGAAATCGCCCTAAAACCGCGAGAACAAGGTGGTGGCAACGCTCAATTAGACCAAATGGTGCAGGGGATTGGTTCTCTGCTCTTACAGTTTGTTTTACCCGCTTTGGGACTGTTTTAGTCCTCGTCCGCTGGCTCTTCTAAATGTTCCGAGACCGCGTAATAAAGGTCAAGAACATGATGATCGGCAAGACGATAAAAGACTCTCCGTCCCTGTTTTTGGTATTTAACTAATCTTAAGGCTCTTAGGGTTCTTAACTGGTGCGATACGGCCGATTCACTCATCCCTAAGTCGTCGGCTAAGTCACAAACACATAATTCCTGTTTGGCTAAAAGCGACAGAATTCTGAGGCGATTGGCATCCCCCAAAAGGCTGAAAAATTCGGCCATTTTTTGGGCTTTTTCGATTTCTAATCCCTGCAAGTTCTGGAATTTCCCCTCTTGGTGATGGGATTCCCCACAAACCGGCACTATTTTCTCTATGGCCATGTTTTTTCCTGATCGGTTATTAAGGGAAAGTTGAGAAAGGGAGGTATCGATCGAATCTTCAATCCCGATACTTGTCCCCTTCTCCCCAATAACTAAATTTGACGGCAACAACAGCCCGGGTGTCCACCGCCTTTCCCTTTAACGTGACCATCGGCACAAGCTTGGCAACAGTAGTATTGATCGTTTTCTTTGATGGCATCGGCGATCGATACTTGACACTCACAGGATTTACAAGCACATTTCATGGTGGTGACAGCGATCATGGTTACTACCTCTGAACTTCTTTACTGACTTTAGTATAACATCTGAACAGATGTTCATGGATTGAATAAAGTTAAATTTTTCTAAAACTCAGACGGGTGGGAAGTTCTCCTTGATCAGTGATCAGATTGGAGTTTTCAGTTTGCATATAGAGCTTTTCACGTTACTGAGGTATCGACAAGTTTTGCCAACAAAGAGTTTAAGCCCCTTGCCCATGCCTCATTCTGATGAAAACTGCTATATATAGTCTAAGGTAGAAAAAAGTTAAATACTGACTAAACCGCCCAATCATAACAACTTAGGCGACAAATTCTGATGTTATTAGCATTAAAACAACTAACTGTTACCCCAGGCGACCGCCTGTTGTTAACTTCACTCACTTGGCAAGATTATGAAAAAATTCTTGACGAATTGGGAGAGCGACGGTCAATTCGTCTATCTTATAGTCAGGGAACTTTAGAAGCAATGACTCCTCTTTTTATTCATGAAAATACCAAAGTTTTAATCGGGGATTTGGTTAAAGTTCTCCTGGATGAATTAGAGTTAGACTATGAACCCGCTGGATCGACAACCTTTAAAAATCAACAAATGGATCAAGGAATAGAACCAGATGAGTCTTTTTATATCGAAAATTGTGCTGCCGTTAGGGGAAAAAAGCGACTTGATTTGGCGATTGATCCCCCTCCCGATTTAGCAATTGAGATTGATATTACTAAGCGAACCCGATTTAATAATTATGAGCGATTGGGTGTTCCTGAATTGTGGCGATATGATGGGGAGAGACTGGAAATCAATGTTTTGCAAGGATCAGAATATGTTGAATCTTGCCAAAGCCGACTATTTCCTCAATTTAATCTAATAGAAAAAATTCCAGAAACGCTACAAAATAGTCAAAAAATCGGTAGTGCAATGGCATTAAAACAATTCCGAATTTGGGTCAAGCAAACGCTTAATCCCTAACTTCAAATCGAGAACGAAGTCAGGGAACTTTTGCCGATGATAATTTAGGGGTTACAGTTTTCGCTTTAAAGCCGCACCTATTCCTAATACTCCTAAACTCAGTATTCCTAGAATTGATGAGGGTTCGGGGATAGAAGTGACAGGAGGTGGGGGAGTAATTTCTAATTGTAGTGTTGGTGGAGCAAATTGAGTAGCTTCCTTACCAGCAAAATTTTGGGTAGAAACGTTAAAATTATCGCGCGTGATGATTAGCGTTGCTAGATTGTTCGTATCATTCTGTAAAAAGCTGACTAATTTAGGATCGGAAAAACTAATTATCGTACCAAATGGTGTACTTGTAGGATTAAAAGAGAATAATCCTAGAAAAGTGGTTTGGCTGGAATCAATCGTGTTACCTCCCCCGTTAGCAGGTGCATTATTCCAAGTAATTGTGGATTCGTTCCAGTTCTCTCCAGCATTTCCATCATTTAACCCATAGACACTGTAGCTAGACAGTGGAGGAGTAGAGTTATTATCAACATAAGTCCAATTGAAAATAGCGTTACTAATGTTTGATTTATTGATGGAGTTTAGATCGAATCTTAGGTATCCTTTCCTTATGACAGTAGAATCACCCTTAATTGCAACTGTTGGATCTACTGCATTGAAATTTGTATCAGGATTAATATTAACAACAAAAGTATCTGCACCATTGCCAAAAGCTGTTGTACGATTAACAGTTGCTGCTTGAACAGGTGCTATAACAAAGGTACTAACAGCTAAAACAGAAGATGTAATCGCTATCTTGGATAAGCAATTCTTACCCCCCCCCCGCAAAATTAATCAGTTTTACTAATGTCATAATTGAAAAGCCTCTGGAGAATTAGATTTGAGTGATTGTTTAGTTGTATAGTAGTATAGTAATGAAGCTTTCTGGATTGCTCAGGGGAAATTTAAGGAAGTCTTTGGGATCGCTTTAGGAAAGTTAATCATTGGATAAAATCAATGCTAGGGAATATTTAAGGATTTTTTGAGGGCAGTTTGAACTTGGTTTAGGATGTCTGAGGGTAAAATGCCTAGTTTCTGTTGAAAAACGGACTGGTTGACCGTCGCAATCTTGTCAGTTCTAATTACAGAGGTCTTTTTTAAGCCTGTTTGTGAGAAGTTGGGATGTCCTTCCCTAACCAGTATCCAAGTTTCCCACCACTCTCCAGGGGGGATTTTGGAGAAGATTCCCAGGATGATTTGTTCTTCTCGATGTACAGCTAAAACTAGCGCGGGTCTGAGTTTTGTGGTGCTAAGGTCGCTGAAGGGAAAGCGAACTAACCAAATTTCGGCAGCTTTAGGGTTGGACATTGTAAATATCTTCCTCTGGGTCGTTCCATTCTGGAAAGCCTGTTTCTGCTAGTTTCATGAGGGTGAGGGTTTCTAGCTTGTCTTCGAGGTCTTCTAAGAGAGAAATTTGTTCTGAGAGGGGAAGTTGATAGACTAGGGTTTTGATTTCTTCAAGGGTTAGGGTGGAAATCATAAGACTCTGGGGTTGTCGAGATATACATTTATGTCAAGCAAACGCTTAATCCCTGACTTTAAATGGACAAGGAAGTCAGGGAACTTTTGCCGATGATAAGTTAGGGGTTACAGTGTTCGATTTAAGGCTGCACCTATTCCTATTGATCAGTGATCAGTTATCAGTGGGTAAGTTAACAGTGATCAGATGTGAGTTTTTAATTGTGCAGTATTAAATATAGCGTTTCCTACTGTCTTTTTACTGATTACTGTTTACTGTTTTTAGATGCGGAACGGACTACCAGCGATCGCCAGCCTCATAAATTGCTAAACGTCCGACACCTAGATATAATCCGGGAGAATTGTCCCCGGGGGGATAAGCAGTAATTCCAAACTGATAGACACCACCATAATCAGGATTTCGTACTGGTTTCAGACCGATGGAAACGGTATTACCGGGGGGGACAGGAGGATCAAAAATGACCGTGATCGTCTGAGTATTGGGGTCAAAAGTAGTGGATTTTAGGGTTAATTTTTCCCCTCGCTGATTGCGATCGCCAAGAAAAGCAAAGGTTTGATCGAGAAGAAAAGCAATAGTTTGAATATTAGGCTGCTGTTGTATGGTTACTTTACCCAAGGGCGCCCCGAGAGACGGCGGTAGAGCGATGGTAAGATAGTATTTTGCCCCCCAAGTACGCACGGATTGGAAAGTAGCGAAGAAATTAACTAGAGTGGGAGAACTCTCAAAAAATACTCTGCCATCGGGAAATTGTCCTGCGAGAGACACAGAAGCATCAAAAGCGAGTATAGCAATCAAAGCGAGTTTAGATAGACTTTCAGTCTGTTTTAAAGGCAAAAAAGGAATTTTCAAGGTAAAAGCTACTATAAAATATTGATTGTCAAGAGGAATTATACCAAATTCACTTAACCCTAAACCGCTGCCATTATCAGTGATCAGTTATCAGTGATCAGTTGTTTTCTCCCCACTTCCCACTTCCCACTTCCCCAACCCCCAACAGCTAACCCCCAACTTGCAATGTATCTCGAACACCTACATCTTCACAGTTTTAGAAATTATGCCGAACAGTTGCTAAAATTCGAGTCCAAAAAAACAATATTATTGGGCAATAATGCTCAGGGAAAATCCAATTTACTAGAAGCGATCGAACTTTTGGCCACTCTCAAGAGCCATCGAGTCAGCAAGGATCGGGATCTGGTGCTAGAATCGGACTCGGAGGCGAGAATTTTTGCTAGGGTTAATCGTCTTTATGGAGCATCAGAATTAAGTTTAATTCTCCGTTCTTCCGGTCGTCGCACCGTGATCCGTGATCGTCAACCCCTGCGCCGTCATCTTGATTTTTTGGGCGTGATTAATGCGGTACAATTTTCTAGTCTCGATCTGGATTTAGTGCGCGGTGGTCCGGAAGCTCGCCGAGATTGGTTAGATACTTTATTAATTCAATTAGAACCCCTATACGTTCATATTTTACAGCAATATAATCAGGTTTTACGACAAAGAAATGCCCTCTTAAAAGAGATTCGTAAACAGGAATTAGAGGGAAAAGTTTATGGGGATTTATCCCAACTAAAACTCTGGGATTTACAACTAGCAGAAACCGGTTCAAGAGTAACGAGAAGAAGGGCGCGAGTCCTGCAAAGATTAATTCCTTTAGCCCAAAAATGGCACGAAAGTATTAGCGGAAAAACCGAACTTTTAGAATTACAATATATTCCCAATGTGCCTTGGGTAGAAGATGATGTCAATGGGGTACAAAGGGCTTTTTTAGATAAGATTGAAACCCGTCGTTTGGCAGAGAAACAACTAGGGACATCGGTAGTCGGTCCCCACCGGGATGAAGTGGATTTTTTAATTAACCAAAACCCCGCTAAATCCTACGGTTCCCAAGGACAACAAAGAACTTTAGTTTTAGCCTTGAAATTAGCGGAATTACAGTTATTAGAGCAGATTATCGGGGAACCTCCTCTATTACTCCTCGATGATGTTTTAGCCGAATTAGATATCGATCGACAAAATCAATTATTAGATGCGATCGAAGACCGTTTTCAAACTTTAATTACCACCACTCATCTCAGTTCTTTTGAGTCTCGTTGGTTGCAGTCTTCCCAAGTATTTTCTGTCAAAAAGGGACATATTTTTTATTAACCTATAGCCTCTCGTTATTTTGCTCTTTGTCTATATATACCCATAATTCGATCCCCCCTTAATCCCCCCTTAATAAGGGGGGGATCTGACAGTTTTTAACACCTAACTACTTAATAAAACAGGCTGTAGGCCTGTTTCACTATTAGATTAAGAATAATTAATCCTACCTAATCTCGCGGACTACCGGCTTACCGTCGATAATTTCACCGACGAGAATCAGATCAGCAACCCCGACAAATAAACCATTTTCTAAAACCCCCGGCATATTATTAATAGTTCTTTCCAAATCAGCCGGATCATCGATACTATCAAATTTAACATCGATAACTAAATTGCCTTGATCTGTCACCACGGGGCCAGCTTTTTTCACTCCCATGCGGAGAGAAGGTTTACCACCGAGGGCCTCTAATTTCAGCATCACCGGAGTCATGGCCATGGGTAACACTTCCACCGGCAAAAGAAAAGTCGATCCCAACTTATCTACCAGCTTATTGCCATCCACTACCACGACAAAAATATCGGCGAGACTATCGACAATTTTCTCCTGAGTATGGGCAGCACCGCCGCCTTTAATCAGGTTTTTCTGGGGATCCACCTCATCGGCCCCATCGATAGCGATATCCATCTTTGCGATGACATCGAGGGTAGTGAGGGGAATTCCGTACTTCCTAGCCAAAACTTGCGCTTGAAAAGAAGTAGGAACCCCGACAATATTGCTGATTTCCCCGCTTTGCAGTCTAGCGCCCAGATACTCGATCGCGTAGGCCGTTGTTGAACCAGTTCCCAATCCCACGACCGAATTAGATTGAACTAGATTAGCGGCGGCCTTACCGACCTCCTGTTTCATGATAATGACCGGATCGATTGCTGTCATGATGCACATTCCTAAAAGCGATGTTTTGAACCTCTTAGTTATCGGCTATCCCTTGCCCTCTTGTCAATGCAATTAGGGATTAGTGGCCTGAGCTGCTAACATTTCCTTGAGTTTAGCCAATTCATTAGCCCAACGGGGATCTGGCTGTAAAGCGTCACCATCGCCGGTAACTTTCGGGGTACTACTGCCACCCCGTTCAGCCTTGCGTTTTTTGCCGCCGCCGCCACCACCACTGGATTTGCGCGGTGCTGCCGTCGTCGGTTTCGGAGTCGGTCTTTCGACTTTTTCCGGGGTTTCTACGCTGGCCTCCGGCCCTTCTGCTTCTTCTCCTTCTTCTTTACCTCCCTTGCTCCGGGGGAGAGCTTTCTCGATTTTGATCGGGTTTTCCATAAAGGATTGACCGTTGTATTTTTCGATAAACTGGTCAGCTAGTTCATCGCTAGGGACGGTAACGAAGGCAAAACCGCGACATTTGCCAGTTTTGCGATCTTTGATGACTTTAGTGGTAATCGTATCCCCTTCATCGGCAAAAAGCGCCTGTAATTTTTCGCGCTCGACGGATTCTTTGGGCAAATTACCAACGTATAGACGAACGGACATGATGGATTCCTCCAAGTATAGGGTGATGTAAAAACTTGTGCGACATTCCGTGCCTGTATCCTGATTTTTTTAAGGCAAACAGAGCTAAGGAGGATGTTTCCCAGCGATAAGCTTGTAGTTTCTGCACGATAGCGGCTGTGGCCGTCAATTTCGACTATCCTTAACGATTTCAACGAGAGTAACGGAATCTAGGAGTTACGCTTTTTAGCTTTTAACAGGGCTAATCATTCAACTTACCCGATTTATGTCGCTCTCTTCGATTATTACAGAATGTTTACACAATTTGTCAAATATTTTCTCTCGCTCCGGGCTGCCATGGAAAAAAATAAGTATAACTACTTAAGTATTTGTTCACAGTAAGCAAAATTTTATTAAAACTCTTGCTAAATGTATCATTATATGCTTCTTTCCTTTTGGCGGCGGGGTATCCTAGCTAACGGGAGGGAAAAAGCAAAACCCTCTTTACAGATACATTGACACTTTGTCAAGTATTTGTTACATTAGTTAAAAAA
>NZ_JASJFE010000160.1:0-1909 GCF_030067735.1 Microcystis sp. M53598_WE2
CTAATTCGCTGGGAAAGTCGATTAACTCAAACAGAAGATCGGGAAAGGTTTGAAAAAGTCGGTAGAAAATCGTGTCGGTTTTCATGAGTTCGGTCTATCCCTCTGGTGCGTCGCTGGCTTCTGGAGGAGTATTTTTGACTTTTTTGGGGTTAATTGCCCTCGGACTGCCAATAAAGAGCGATTTTAGCCAATTCCATCGCTTTTTTAGTAAGGATAGCATCGAAGAAAAGCGGAAAGGAAGATAAGGAAATTATATCTCTACTGGCGAAAGTCGTCCCTCTACCGGTTCAAATTCGTCCTCTAGTAGCCAATTTTCCGCTTCCTCGTAACTCGCACCGGTAAATACCACCTGATAACCCTCAGAGGGATCGTACACGCGATAGTTTCCTGAAGATTCAGCCAGTAAAAGCAAGATATAGGGAGGAGATAGCAGCGGATCGATCCAAACCTCGGCAAAATTCCAATTATTATCAGCTAGGTTGGCTGCAGGGGATAACGTCATAGGGGTTTTCTGCATCGATCTAATTTTTTCTAGAATGGGGAGAAAGGTAATTGCCATCGCTCCATGATTCAGAGTATCTCGTCCTCTTGGTTGTCTGAGTATTCCTCGGCAGTTGCCGCAGGAATTTGCGCTATTTTAGTCTTTTTTGGTTGGTTATGCCTACACCTTAATCTGATCGGCCCGGCTTTTATCCTACTAGCGATCGCATATCTGGTGGGAGGATACGAGAGTACCCAAGCAGGATTGACGACTTTATGGGAGGAAAAAGAACTAGATGTGGACCTCTTAATGATTGTAGCGGCCTTGGGGGCGGCGATTTTGGGACTCTGGGACAGTAATTACTATCTCATCATCGATGGAGCCGTTTTAATCCTGATTTTCGCTATTAGTGGTGCATTAGAACAGATTGCCATGGCGAAAACCGATCGCAATATTCGTTCTCTCATGGCTATGACTCCCGATACTGCCAGATTAATCACGGGAGACAGGGAAAAAGAGGTTCCTATCAAGCAATTACGGATCGGTGACACAGTTTTAGTCAAACCGGGTGAATTAATCCCCATTGACGGCATTATTATGGAGGGAAACAGTCCCATTAATCAAGCGCCAATTACCGGGGAATCGCTTCCCGTGGATAAAACCATCGGGGAAGAAGTCTTTGCGGGAACTCTCAACGGTGCGGGAGTGCTACGTTTAAAGGTGGAAACTCCCCCCGAAAGTCGCTTAATTGAGAGGGTGATTCGTTTGGTAGAAAAAGCACAAAATGAATCGCCTCCCTCCCAACAGTTTATCGAAGGTTTCGAGCGGGGTTATGCGAAAATTATCGTGATTTTGGGCTTAATTTTCGGGATTTTACCGCCTTTTTTCTGGGGTTGGACCTGGGAAACCACTATCTATCGGGCCTTAATTTTTCTCGTGGTGGCCTCTCCCTGTGCTTTAATGGCCTCAATTATGCCAGCTTTGTTATCGGGTATCGCTAACGGGGCAAAACAGGGGATTTTATTCAAAAATGGCGCAAGATTGGAGATGATCGGCCGCATACGAGCGATCGCTTTTGATAAAACCGGCACTCTCACCCTTGGTAAGTTGCAAGTGGTGGAAATTATCCCTATCCATGCAGTCAGCGAAAATGAGGTGTTAGCGGTGGCTGCATCCCTAGAATCCTGTTCGGAACATCCCATCGGATTCGCTATTACCGCCACAGCCAGGGAACGTGGTATAAATTTCTTCAGTGCTAATCAGGTGCAAGCGGTATCGGGACGGGGTATCACGGGAAAAATTGCCGATAAGTCGGTATCTGTGGGCAATTTTGCCTATATTCGTGACCATATTTCCGATCTTGACCAGAATATTTTAGCTATCCGCGAACGTTTACAAAAAGAAGGCAGAACCCTAGTTTGGGTAGTA
>NZ_JASJFE010000905.1:0-1815 GCF_030067735.1 Microcystis sp. M53598_WE2
ATCATCTCGCCAATGGTTTGCTAAAGCTTCAATTGCTTCTGATTCACCCTTATTAGCTTGTTGTTGAATAATGGGTAAAGTTTCAGGATCATCTCGCCAATGAATTGCTAAAACTCTAATTGCTCTATATTCACCCTTATTAGCTTGTTGTTGAATAATCGGTAAGGTTTGAGGATTATCTCGCCAATGGGTTACTAAAGCTTTAATTGCTTCTGATTTACCCTTATTAGCTTGTTGTTGAATAATGGGTAAAGTTTCAGGATCATCTCGCCAATGGTTTGCTAAAGCTTCAATTGCTTCTGATTCACCCTTATTAGCTAGTTGTTGAATAATGGGTAAAGTTTGCGGATTATCTCGCCAATAATTGGCTAAAACTTCAATTGCTTTCCATTGACTTTTATTCGCTTGTTGTTGAATAATGGGTAAAGTTTGATGGTGATCTCGCCAATGAATTACTAAAGCTTCAATTGCTTCTGATTCACCCTTATTAGCTAGTTGTTGAATAATGGGTAAAGTTTGCGGATTATCTCGCCAATAATTGGCTAAAGCTTGACCTGCTATACCTGCCGCTGATTCACCTTGTCTAGCAACTTCCTGTAGATAAACTAACGCCTCAGAATGAATTTTAGCAATTCTAGATAATTGATTAACAGCTTTTCTTTCGCAATTCCGGTAATTTTGCTCAACTGCTATGGCTTGAAGAACACTCCATCCTGTCCGATCATCTTGCCAGATATTTCCGATTTTAGCAATTATTATTTCCTTAAAATAATTACCAGCATACCTATAAGACGTTAAGGATTGAAGACTATCTAACAATCGCTGACTTAGTTCAACATAAATAGACTGGTTTCGCAATTCTCCATAACAATCTGCTGCCAAAAAAAGATGAGAAATTTTTTTATATGTTTCCTCCATATCAAGGAGATAGTTAATTAATTCTTCAGCAACTTCTTTGGGAAATTCTGCACTTAGCATCCCCATCAATAAACATAAAACTTCTTTCCAAACAGGATCTGAATAATGTTCTCCAAATACTTTGGTTTTCAATTCCTCAAGAGTAATTCCGTCTGGGAATCCTCGGTTTTTAAATCTTTCATAAAACTCGCAAGCACAAAAGTATTCTAAAAAAGTTCGATGAACAAAAGCAAAAGCATTGCCACCTAAAGAACAAAGAATAAAATTACGATAGCGCAGTTGTTTGATAATTAAATCAGTCAGATCACTAGCATCTCGTTTGTTAATTCCTGTTTTTTCAAGATATTGAGTCAAAATATTTTCTAATTCTTCCTTATAGATTAAATTAGCTGCTAACCCTTTTTCTCCTGCTTGCATGGCACTTGCGACTAAACGCAGAATGTCCCTTTTATCTCGTAGATCAATATTGTAAAGATATTTTTTCAGTTCAGGATCAATTAATCCTTCCTTGGTTTCAAAATCCCATTGATGTAATAACACCTCTGACGCTTTTTCATAAAGTTTTGAGCGATCTCTTGGTAATTCTTGAGTTCGGTTCAGAATAGCCATCATCGTTAATAATAAAGGATTTCCTGCTAATTGCCGAATCGCTTTTGACTCCTTAATTGCCTTTTGTAAACGTTCTTGTTTTTGGGTTTTATCATCTCGATTTTCAAAAGCTAAATCATGCCAACGTTTGATAAAATCTTCAATCTGATCTTTATCTAAATCTTGGATCATAAAATGTTCAAAACCAGCATGATTTAATTCTTCTGCTTTATATCCTAACCAGCGAGAAGTGACTATAATCTGCACTTGAGGATATTGAATACTAAAACGTTTAATATCCGTGACAAT
>NZ_JASJFE010000517.1:0-4323 GCF_030067735.1 Microcystis sp. M53598_WE2
CCCGATAAAAAAATTTTCACCACCACAGATGAAAGAGGTTTCCTTCCCCACACCCCACACCCCACACCCCACACCCTACACCCCACTTCCCCACTTCCCCACTTCCCCACTTCCCCACACCCCACACCCCACACCCCACACCCTCTTTCAACTCAGGAGGCTCTAAGTAACTGATAGCTGATGACTGATATGATTGGTGTGACTGTTTTCAAATAGGAACATGAATAGCCGATTGCCGGGAGATAACAGCCAATTAGATAGCCAACTAGATTCCCTTGTAACGACGGTGACAGCGATCGCCCAAGAACAGCAGGGAGATTGTAACGGTTTGTTAATGTTGCTGCGAACTTTAGAAAATTTACATCGGCAAATTCGCGAGCAGATGTTCGAGCCATCTTTACCCAATACCCGTAAGGACTTATACGGATTACTCCGGGATATCGAGGAAACCGGGGGATGGCCCTATATAGAACGGATGAAGTTACAAATGTTAATGGAAAAATTATTAGCCAGTGAAGTCGGCGCGCTCGATTCGGCGGCAAAAACCGATGATCGAGAAACCTGAAAAGGTATTGGGTTTTTAGGGTGTTAGGGTGTTGGGGTTTTGGGGTTTTAGGGTTTTAGCTGAAATTCCCCATTTCCCCATTTCCCCATTTCCCCATTTCCCCATTTCCCCATCTCCCCATCTCCCCATTTCCCCTATCCCCCCATTGCCTATCGCCAAGGGGTACGGAGCGGGTTACAGTATTGGGAAAATGGATATTTTAGGGGTAGTTCGTAAATCATGACCACCGTGAACCCGATTAAATTTGGAACCGATGGCTGGCGCGGGATTATCGCCGCCGATTTTACTTTCGATCGAGTCGCTCTGCTCGCTCCCTTGGCGGCTCAGGTTTTAGCGGATAATTATGGTCAGATCACAGGTTCGCGGACGATGATCGTCGGCTATGATCGGCGGTTTATGGCGGAGGATTTTGCTCAAACTGCGGCGGAATCGCTTCAAAAAGCCGGTTTTGATGTGCTTCTCTCCCAATCCTACGCTCCGACTCCCGCTTTTAGTTGGGCAGCTCGATCAGAAAATGCTCTCGGTGCGATCGTGTTAACCGCCAGTCATAACCCAGCCAAATATCTCGGTTTGAAGGTTAAAGGTTATTTTGGTGGTTCTGTCTCGCCGGAAATTACCCAACAAATTGAAGCTTTATTGTCTAATCCGCCGCAATTTAACGCAGCTGCTGGTAAATTAAGCACTTTTGAGCCATGGTCAGGTTATTGTCAGGGTTTACGCCAAAAAGTTAATATTGCCGCTATTGCCAACGCGATCGAATCGGGACAACTAAAAGTTTATTCCGATGTCATGCACGGTGCGGCGGCTACCGGTTTAGAGCGTCTTTTGGGGGTGGGGATCACGGAATTACGCGGCAATCGCGATCCTTTGTTCGGTGGCGGCTCTCCAGAACCTTTACCGAGAAATTTGAGGGAAATCATCGATAAACTGGCTCACAGCGCAAATTTAGCCCCTTTGCGAGTAGGTTTGGTCTTCGATGGGGATAGCGATCGAGTAGCGGCGATCGATGGTCGGGGGAATTTTTTAAGCACCCAAAATCTCATCCCGATTTTAATCGAGCATTTAGCCGGCAAAAAGGGAATGAGAGGGGAAATTGTGAAAACGGTGAGCGGTTCCGATTTAATCCCCAAATTAGCCAGTTTATACGGTTTATCGGTCTTTGAAACCCCGATCGGTTATAAGTATATCGCCGATCGAATGTTGACCACTCCTGTGTTAATTGGTGGGGAAGAGTCGGGAGGTGTCGGTTATGGTACTCACATTCCCGAACGGGATGCTTTATTATCAGCTTTATACGTTTTGGAAGCGGTGGTAGAATCGGGCCAAGATTTAAGCGATCTTTACGCGCAATTACAGGATAAAACCGGGTTTCATTCTGAGTATGATCGCATTGATTTACCCTTAGCTAATATGGAAGCTCGCAATCAGTTAATTACTGCTTTGGATAAGGAACCCTTAAGGGAAATTGCTGGTAAACAAGTGACTGATTGTAATACTATGGACGGTTATAAATTCCGTTTAGAAGATGGCAGTTGGTTGTTAATTCGCTTTAGTGGCACCGAACCGGTTTTGCGTCTCTACTGTGAATCTTCAACCCTCGATCGAGTTGATGAAATTCTCGCCTGGGCAAAATCTTGGGCTATCTATATCTAATAGAAAACGGGTTTCTTGAAGAAACCCGTTTTCTATTTTAAACGGGGATGAACTAGGAAATTTTCAGCCCGCGAATCGCATAATCTAATAATTCGATGGGATGAATAACGGGTGTATCTTTTCCCTGTAATTGTAGATGTTTTTTAATTTGTAGGGAACAACCCGGATTAGGAGAAGCAATCACCGCAGCCCCAGTATTTAATAAATTGCGTACCTTCTGCTGACCTAATTCATCGGCAGTATCTGGCTGTAGCATATTATAAACTCCGGCACTGCCACAACACAAGGCCGCATCGATAGGTTCTTTTAAGTTAATATTGGGGATTTTTTGCAATAATTGCCGTGGTTGCACGGAGATTTTTTGTCCGTGTAAAAGATGACAGGCATCTTGATAAACTAGGGTTAATTCTGTCTCGGTAATCGCGGATAAATCAGCAGTTAAACCCACTGCGGCTAAAAATTCTTGGGCATCGCGTACTTTAGCCACAAACTCCTTAGCCTTATCTTTATATTCAGGATCATCGGCTAAAATATGATGATATTCCTTGAGAGTATGACCACAACCCGCCGCATTGATAATAATATAATCAACCTCGGTTTCTGCGAAACTATCGATCATTTGTCTGGCTAAACTTTGTGCTTGTTTTTCCTGTCCTTGATGTGCGGGTAAAGCGGCACAACAACCCTGGGTTTTTGGGATAACCACTTCGCAACCATTGGCAGTTAAAACCCGCACTGTTGCTTCATTTACCGGCGAGAAAAAGAGGCGCTGCACACAACCTAAAACTACTCCCACTCGATAGCGTTTTTCAGTTTGGGAGGGAATAACATCGGCATAGTTTTTAAACAAAGAGGCCAGGGTAATTTTGGGTAAAATTGATTCCATCGCCGCTAGACGGGGAAAGAGCATTTTTAAGATACCCGATTTCCTGACTAGGGTTTGTAATCCCAGGGTTTGATATAACCAGAGGAAGGGTAAAAATAATTTGAGACGGAGGGGATAGGGAAAGAGATTAAAAATGAGAAAACGAATAATTTTATCTTTAAAACTGCGGGGTTGATTGCGTTCCACTTGCGGACGAACTGCGGCGATTAATTGATCGTATTGTACTCCCGATGGACAAGTACTAACACAGGCTAAACAACCTAAACAAGTATCAAAATGTTGGCTAGTGGTTTCGTCTAAAACTGCCTCCCCTTTATTGATGGCATTCATCAGATAAATTCTGCCCCGGGGGGAGTCCATTTCTTTGCCAATGACTCGATAACTGGGACAGGTAGATAGACAAAAACCACAGTGAACACAACTATCGATTAATTCTTGGGCTGGGGGATTCTTGGGGTCAAATCCTTGATTTTTTTGGTCGATTAATTCTTGAAAGTTAACGGAATTATCGGAGGTTTGCATGATTTTTAATTAGATTTTGTTAAGAAAGCGTTCAGGACTAAAAATACCGTGAGGATCGAATTTAGTTTTTAGGGTTTTCATCATGGTAATCGCGTTACCTGTATAGCCCCAAGGTTCAATTTTTTCTTTTAGTGATGGAGGTGCGGTTAACACAGTTAAATAACCCTGATTGGCACTGCATAAAGAGCGAATTTTGTCAAGATTTTCCTCCGATTTTAAGATAACTTTACCCACCCCACTACTAATATTAATCGAGGCTAGTCCGTTAATTTGGTCGATAACTAGAGCTAAATTGCTAGGTAATAATCCTATTTTGCCGAAAAAATTGCCCTCTTGGTCATAATTATCGATTGTTTTTCGGTATCTTTGCCCTAGAGAAACTTCTGCCTCATCCCGATAATAATTGGTCTGACAGTCTAACTGTTGTCCTAAATAACTCACCTGTTGCGATTGTTCGCTAATACTTTCGGGAATGCTTTGAAAACGCAGCAGTAAAGCGACTTTTTCCCCTAATCCTAGTGCTTGCGTCATCCCTGGGTTTAAACATTCAGCCACAGTGGGAGTTAAGGCCGATTGCCGAATAACTTGACTCAATTTGCTAATATTTTCGCTATTTCCAGTGATGATCAGGGTTTCTGAGTTAGCGGTTTCGGGATACAGTCGTAGGGTAATTTGATCGATAATCCCTAAAGTGCCG
>NZ_JASJFE010000134.1:0-2089 GCF_030067735.1 Microcystis sp. M53598_WE2
ATTACTGGTTAATGAAATCGGAACCCGATGTCTATAGTATCGAGGATTTAAAAAAAGATGGTCAAACTATTTGGGAGGGAGTGCGAAATTATCAGGCGCGCAATTTTCTCCGTCAGATGAAACGGGGAGATTTAGCCTTTTTTTATCATTCTAATACCACCCCGCCGGGGATTGTCGGCTTGATGCGAGTAGTGCAAACTGATATGATCGATCCCACACAATTCGATACCGATAGTCCCTACTATGATTCTAAATCCTCCCCAGATTCCCCGCGCTGGTGGACGGTTAAAGTTGAGTTTGATCGCCTTTTTCCCCAACTGCTGCCCCTGGGAATTTTAAAACAAAATTTTACGGCCGATGAATTATTATTAGTAAGGACAGGAAATCGTCTGTCAGTGATGCCTGTCAATCAAGCAATTGCGGTAAAAATTATCGCTTTAGTCGCTCATCAAGGAGTATAAACTGTGAACCAGAAAGATGCTATTAATTTACTTTCCCTGATCGGGGGATTATTGGCCACTATTGTCATTTTAGCGGCCTTTAATGCCTATGTGATTATCACCCCCGGACAAGCGGGGGTTTTAAGTGTGTTAGGAAAGGCTAAGGACGGGGTTTTATTGGAGGGATTTCACTTTAAACCTCCCTTTGTTTCTAGTGTCGATATCTACGATGTTACGGTGCAAAAATTTGAAGTTCCGGCCCAAAGTTCCACTAAAGATTTACAAAATTTATCCGCTAGTTTTGCGATTAATTTTCGTCTTGATCCGACTCAAGTAGTGGCAATTAGAAGAACCCAAGGTACCCTACAAAATATTGTCGCTAAAATTATCGCCCCTCAAACCCAAGAATCCTTTAAAATTGCCGCCGCTAAAAGAACAGTAGAGGAGGCAATTACTCGACGCAGTGAGTTAAAAGAAGACTTTGATAATGCCCTATCGACTCGGTTAGAAAAGTATGGTATTCTAGTCTTAGATACCAGTGTGGTAGATTTGAATTTTTCTCCGGAATTTGCTCGGGCTGTCGAAGATAAACAAATTGCGGAACAACGCGCCCAAAGAGCCGTTTATATCACCCAAGAAGCAGAACAACAGGCCCAGGCAGAAATTAATCGCGCTAAAGGGAAAGCTGAGGCACAAAGACTATTAGCAGAAACTTTAAAAGAACAGGGGGGAGGATTAGTTTTACAGAAAGAAGCGATCGAAGCTTGGCGCGAAGGTGGGGCGCAAATGCCCCGGGTTTTAGTCATGGATGGATCGGGAAAAAATAGCGTACCATTTTTATTTAATTATAGTGATTCTTTTCCAGAAAATACCCCCTAAATTCGGGTCTATTTAGCCCAATTATTTTCTCAAGATACAGTCTTTCCCATCAAGAGGAAGTGTAACCTAAATTTGGTAAGCTGTTGACTATCTAAATTACTCGTTAAGACTATAGGGGAGAAGGGAGCAGGGAGAAGGAGTTTCAGCCTAAGTTCACCCCACTTCTCCCCATTCCAATCCCATGCCACCATCCCCAACCTAATCAAACCTCTAACTACAAGAAATATGACCTTGGGGTGCTTTTCGTTCAAAAATAACTTGATCGTAGATCGCCGACGAGTGTAAAGTGCGTTAGAAGGCTACCAATTCTGTTAAAAAAACCAAATCAACAATCCGCACCCCACGCAGCAACTTTATTCTTAAATTTGTGTTTCTGTCTTGGCTTATTTTGTTAGCAAGAACAGCCGAGAAACCTATTTGACGCTATCATGGAAACAGCGCTGTACTGCTGGCTAAATCAATGCTTACCCTCAAAACGAGTAAACTAACCCTTGCTGATGTTCAACGTCATCTCAATTTCCAAGAAAAGCTTGAGGATGTCTCATTTACAGAGCTTTTAGCTTTGGAAACCGTCAGCGACACAGAAAAATTAGAACTTGTTCAAATCCGCAACGATTTTCGACCCTATTTGATGGAAGATAAAGCATCAGAAGGACAAGTTAAAGTTTTCACCCTATTTCCCTTATTGCGGTTAGCAGGTTTTTATCGTTATCCGATTAAGATTAGGGTTGAAGAAGGGATTGATAATATTATCCTTGTCGATGAAGATA
>NZ_JASJFE010000375.1:0-3108 GCF_030067735.1 Microcystis sp. M53598_WE2
TAATCTCCTGACTTGAAAGAGGGTGTAGGGTGTAGGGTGTAGGGTGTGGGGTGTGGGGTGTGGGGTGTGGGAATTAGGAATTAGGAAGTGGGGGGAATAAATAAAATAATCTCCTGACTACTGCCTTCCTTAACAACATAGCTATCGCTTTTTCGGAGTCAAGAGATGTTTCTATTTTTTCATCTTCATAAAGACAATTGCTGTCAAACCAGCGAGTCAAGTATTTTGGATGTATTTGTACTTCCTTGATCTGTTTGTCTTTGAGTCTTTCAGTCAATGGGAATTTTAAGGAACCCATTCTTAAGTGGGTGGGTGGAATTAAATATAAGATGAACGTAGGTTGGGTTGAAGCATGAAACCCAACGCCCGCATGGGTTACGCTACCGCTAACCCATCCTACAAATAATTGTGCCTCCCTACTTAACTTTAATCCTCGCAATAATCAGGGGGAAATGTCCGTCCGATCCAAAGCAGTCAGGGAGTTAAAAGTTTTCACTGTAGCTTTAGTGTATAGTGAAATATTCTCAACGTCAAGCCGTCCTTTTAGGCCGGGGTTTCAAACCGATTATTTTCGATGAAAAAATTAATTCTAGCCACGAGTAACCCGGGTAAATTAGCAGAGATAGGGGAATACTTAACTGATATTGACCTAGAATTGCAGTTAAAACCCGATGATTTAGAGATAGAGGAAACCGGGGCGACTTTTGCTGAAAATGCTTATTTAAAAGCTGCTCAAATTGCCCTAACATTGGGAGAATGGTCGATCGCTGATGATTCGGGATTGGAAGTAACCGGGTTAGGAAATGCCCCGGGGATTTACTCGGCCCGCTACGGTGAAAATGATCGAGAAAGAATCGATCGCCTAGTCAGAGAATTAGGAGATAATCAGGATCGCTCGGCCCGTTTTGTCTGTGTAATTGCGATCGCCCGTCCCGATGGTGAGATTGCCTTGAGCGCCACAGGAATCTGTACGGGAGAAATTTTAACCAGTCCTAGGGGTAAAGGTGGTTTTGGTTACGATCCGATTTTTTATGTTCCCGAATACGCTTTAACCTTTGCGGAAATGTCTCCCGAATTAAAAAGAAAAATTAGCCATCGAGGACGAGCTTTTCAGCAATTGCTGCCCCATCTCAAGACTCTCGCGGGTACAAATTCATTAAGGCCCTGACTTGTTCAGCATGATAAGAGCTTCTTGTCAAGGGACTCGCAACAATTTGTAAAAATCCCAGAGACTCACCGTATTCGCGCCAAGCTTGGAACTGTTCGGGGGTGATAAATTCCTGCACACCGAGATGTTTTGACGATGGTTGCAGATACTGCCCGATGGTGAGAATATCACAATCAACGGCCCGTAAATCGCGCATCACTTGGCGCACTTCCTCGTCGGTTTCCCCCAATCCCACCATAATGCCCGATTTTGTGTAGGTAGCGGGAACAATGGCGCGAGCGCGCTGCAATAATTCTAGAGAACGCTGGTAATCACCCTGGGGACGCACGCGACGATAGAGACGGGGAACAGTTTCGGTATTGTGGTTTAAAACTTCAGGTTTAGAGGCAAGAATTAAAGCTAAAGCCTGCCAATTGCCACAAAGATCGGGAATCAGCACTTCGATGGTGGTTTTCGGAGAAATGCGGCGAATTTCCTCGATACAACGCACAAATTGACTAGCACCCCCATCAGCCAAATCATCGCGATTGACAGAAGTGATCACTACATGATTAAGATCAAGACGTTGCACTGCTGCCGCTAGTCGCAGGGGTTCCGTGGGGTCTAAAGGTTGCGGTTTTTTCTCAAAATCTATATCACAGTAAGGACAGGCGCGAGTGCAAGCAGGACCCATAATTAAAAAGGTAGCCGTCCCCGCGTGGAAACATTCGCCGATATTGGGACAGGAAGCCTCCTCACAAACGGTATTTAAGCCTAAATCGCGTAAAACTTCCTTAACACTGCCGACTCGCTGCCATTGCGGTGCTTTTACCCGTAACCACTCTGGTTTTACCGTCACGCCTGAACTACTCCGATAATTTTTGCCTATATCTGTAATATCCTAGCAAGTCTCGACCCAATCAAGGCCGAATATGCTATGATGATTTAGCTGAAAATTTTCGGGATGTAGCGCAGCTTGGTAGCGCACTTCGTTCGGGACGAAGGGGCCGCAGGTTCGAATCCTGTCATCCCGATTAAAGACAATCAAGGTGTAATCTGTTCTATGGTTAAGTAGATAGGTGTTAAAAATTGTCAGTAAGTAGCTGGTTATAATTAAATTAAAAATGGATTTTAGGTTCGATCCCCCCTTAATCCCCCCTTGATAAGGGGAGTGTCTGACAACTTTTAACGCCTACCTACTTAGATCATGAAAATTGAGGAATTACTCAAAAACAAACGAGAAAAAATCATTGCTATTGCTGCTAAACACGGCGCAAATAACGTGCGAATCTTTGGTTCTGTCGCACGGGGAGAAGCTGACGAAAAAAGCGATATTGATTTATTAATTGATTATTGTAGCGAACGTCGGAGTCCCTGGTTTCCTTTGCCGTTAATTCGAGAACTCGAAGCTTTGTTAGGCTGCAAAGTTGATATTGTTACCGAACAGGGACTTAAAGATAGAATCAGAGAGCGGGTACTTAAAGAAGCAATACCACTATGAGAGATGATACCGAACGCTTGCGGGATATTTTAGAAGCAATTGAGCGGGTAGAAAAGTATGCTCCACAGGGAAAAACCGTGTTTGAACAACAAGAATTAATTCAAACTTGGATTGTCTATCATTTACAAATTATTGGTGAAGCAGCTAGAGCAACTTCTCAAGAATTTCAAGCAAGATACCCCGAAGTTCCTTGGCGAGATGCCAGCGATCTAAGAAACTTAACTATTCATGAATATTTTCGTATCAATCTAGAGATTATTTGGGATATTGTTGAAAATGACATTCCTCCTCTAAAACAACAAATCGAAGCTATTTTACAGGAATTGATTTGACGAAACCCAGTCCAATTATTTAAAACTGTTGGGTTTTAGGTTCGATCCCCCCTTAATTCCCCCTTGATAAGGGGGGCATTTGATAATTTTTAAAGCCTACCTACTTAGTAGGTTGATTCATGAATCAA
>NZ_JASJFE010000533.1:0-4937 GCF_030067735.1 Microcystis sp. M53598_WE2
AAGGGGTAAACTCCTCCACTGGTAATAATAAAATGCGCTCGATGATTAGGGACAAATCTGGGTCTAAACTACCAAAACGAGCTTTCAATAAATTTTCTACCACCAGACGTTCTCCCTGTTGAAGACCCTGTTGAAGACCCTGTTGAAGACCTTGTTGAAGACCCTGTTGAAGACCTTGTTGACGGCCAGCATCCAGTTCTTCCTGAAGACGGGAAGTGTATAAAGGTGATAATCTCATAATTAACTCTCTGTCCTCCTGTTCAAGCTCTTGATCGTTAGTTAAAGAAGTTCTCAAGTTTAATAATAATTCTAGAGCATTTACCCGAAAAGGATGGTTCTCTGGTAACGATTCTAACTCATCGATCGCCCTTGCTTGTACTTTTCCCCGGCCTAAAATTCTTAACCAGAGAGTTGCTTCTGTTGGGGGTAATTGATGGATAACGGTGATTGCCGTGCGTAAAGAGGGAGCCAAAAAATAGATACCTTCCCCCCAATTCTCCTCATCTAATTTAGCTCCGAATCCTCCTAACAGTTGCGAGGAAGCACTGGGAGTCAAAATCCAGAGACGGGGGATTTCCCCATCGTTAAGATTCGTTTTCTGACGATTTGCTTGACGATTAATTTCCCCTTCCACTTCCAATAGTTTTAACAGACAAGTTCTAATTTCTGTAGCGGTGACAGGATTACGAAAGGGTTCAAATAAACAGGGATTAATCGCCATTTTTCCCAGTAATCCCAGCAGTTCTCTAGGATTATTATCGAGAATCTGGGGTGAAAACCAGACATCGATTTCTCGTACTTCTCCTCGTACAACCCGTGCCGATTTTACCTCTCCCAGAGAAGATAATAATTCTTCGAGATAATCTTTGGCAAACTGGTCATGAATAAATCTAGTCATAGGTTTATCTAACATGATTTAATAACTTATCTCGTAATTGCTTAATCCGATCACGATATTTAGCTGCTGACTCGAATTCTAGATTTTTCGCCGCTTCTTTCATTTGCGCTTCTAGTTGTTGAATTAACTCGGGAATTTGTTCCAAAGAAAGCTCTTCTATATTCTCACAAACCTGCTCTAATTGTTGGGAATTTAGGCGACGGGAAATATCCAGAAAAGCCAAAATTGAATTACTTGACCTTTTAACAATCGGTTGCGGAATAATCCCATGTTTCTGATTATACTCCTGTTGAATAGCGCGTCGTCTCTTGGTTTCTTCGATCGCATTAATCATACTATCGGTGAGATTATCTCCGTAAAGAATTGCCTGACCGCGAATATGACGAGCGGCCCGGCCGATAGTTTGAATTAAAGAGCGGGTAGCCCTTAAAAATCCTTCCTTATCTGCGTCTAAAATCGCCACTAAAGACACTTCCGGCAGGTCTAACCCCTCGCGAAGCAAATTCACCCCGATCAGCACGTCAAAGACCCCTTCTCGCAGGTCTTGGATAATTTCAATCCGTTGAATTGATTGAATTTCTGAATGTAGATATCTAACTTTAATTCCCCTTTCTTGCAAGTATTCGGTTAAATCTTCCGCCATGCGTTTAGTTAAAGTGGTAATCAAAACCCGTTCATTTAACTGCACTCGCTCCTTAATTTCCCCTAATAAATCATCTACTTGTCCCTCGGTTGGTCGCACAAAAATCTCAGGATCTAAAACTCCCGTCGGTCGGATAATTTGTTCAACAATGCGATTTTCTGACTGTTCTAATTCCCAATCTCCCGGAGTAGCCGAAACAAAAATACATTGATTAACTTTCTGCCAAAATTCTTCCGACTTCAAAGGACGATTATCCGCAGCACTGGGTAAACGAAACCCGTGATCGATCAAAACTTTTTTTCGTGATTGATCGCCATTATACATCCCGCGAATTTGCGGCACACTAACATGAGATTCATCCACAACTAATAACCAATCTTCGGGAAAATAATCCACCAAACATTCCGGCGGTTCCCCCGCTAATCTACCCGCTAAATGCCGCGAATAATTTTCTACGCCATTACAATAACCCACTTCCTGCAACATTTCTAAATCATAACGAGTCCGCTGATCCAAACGTTGCGCTTCCAGTAATTTGCCCGCTTTTTCTAACTCCAATAAACGGTTATCTAACTCGGTTTTAATATCCCGACAGGCCACCTCTAAACGCTCCTCCGGGGTAACAAAGTGACGGGCCGGATAAATACTAATTCGCTCTAATTTTTGCAAAACTTCCCCCGTCAGGGGATCGAGATAACGAATACTTTCAATCTCATCGCCAAAAAAATCAATTTTAATAACCCGATCCTCGTAAGCGGGAACAATTTCCAAAATATCGCCCTTCAGACGAAAACGACCGCGAGTTAACTCTAAATCATTGCGATTGTACTGCACTGACACCAAGGCCCGTAATAATTGCCTTTGGTCGAACTCTTGACCAACTGTTAAGGAAATCGCCGCTTTTAGGTATTCCGCAGGCATTCCTAAACCATAAATACAACTAATGGAAGCGACGACGATCACATCCCTGCGTTCAAACAGCGATCGCGTGGCCGAATGGCGCAGCATATCGATCTCATCATTAATTGAAGAACTCTTTTCGATGTAGGTATCGCTGACGGGAATGTAAGCCTCCGGTTGATAGTAGTCGTAATAGCTGATAAAGTATTCCACGGCGTTATTGGGGAAAAATTGCCGCAATTCGTTGCATAATTGGGCCGCCAGGGTCTTATTATGGGCCAGGACGAGGGTAGGCCTGCCAATTTTCTCGATGACGGCGGCAATGGTGAAGGTTTTGCCGGTGCCGGTTGCCCCTAAGAGGGTTTGGAAACGATGCTGGTTTTGCAGGGAATCTACCAATTTATTGATCGCTGCCGGTTGATCCCCAGTGGGTTGAAAGGGTGCTTGTAGTTGAAAAGCGGTCATTAGCGGCTAGGTGTAGAGAACAGGCAAAATAAATTATCAATCAAATTACCAACACTGATAGGGTTTTGGGAAAGAAAGATGTATCTTAATATTAGAGAGGATTTTAAAAAAAGATTAAAAGTCTTCGAGAATACCCTAAACTTAAATCTTATTGTTTTCCCGAAGCTATTAACGGAAAGGAGTATCAGGTTATGACGGTGGAAAATCTAGAAACGAACGGGACTCAAACCCCAGCAACCACAGAAGAAAAGACCAGCAGCCCACGCGGTAAAGCTACTACGGCTAAAACCGCCAAAGATAAAGAAGTGGTCGCCCTTTCGGTGAAAAACAACGCTGAATCGGCTTCCAAAGCCTTAAAATTCTATCAACCTGAACATCGCTTACCCGAAAATCGTCCTGTTGGTACTAGCCATCTTCACTTCACGGAAGATGAAATGTTACCCGGGAGCCGTCCCGTGGAAGTTAGCCATCTGAAAGTGGTTAGTACCTATTCTTCCGTCGGTGGATTGCGTCCTGTCGGCTCTAGTGGTATGGAAGTCAGTAGCACTCTAGCGATCTCTGGCAATCGTCCGATCGCTCTCAGTCATCTGCACATTAGCGAAACTTATACAGTCATGGGTAATCGTCCCGTTGCTTCCAATGAAATCGATGATCCCGAAACTTTAATGGGATTTTTGGATTAATTGTTTTGTTGATCAAGACGGATTTTTTCCCTGTCCCGGACGGGGAATTTATTTTTTCTAGCCCACCGTTTTTAATCCCGATGCTGTTTAAGCAAAAATTTTTCTTAATTGTCTCGTTTCTAATAGTGGTTTTTTGCGGTTTCGGATTATTAAATCTTACCTACGATGCTTCAGTTTTAGCGCAAGAGGAATATTATCAGATTCGAGCGCTTCATAGTCGCGATGGTATCGGTAAATTTTATCTAGGACGGGAAATCGCTAAAGTCATGGGACACCAAGAAATGTTATGGTTAGAACGTCCTAGTCGCCGTTTCACGGAAAAACCCGATGATCTGATCACCGCACTACATTTAAAACCCACAGACCTAGTGGCAGATATCGGCGCGGGGACAGGTTATTTGAGTTTTCCTATGGCGAATTTAGTAGAACAAGTTTTCGCCGTCGATGTGCAACCGGAAATGTTAGGGGCAATTGATTTTTTAGCCGAGGAAAATCAAGTTAAGAATGTCACCACAATTCTCGCTACAGAAACCGATCCCAAATTGCCTATAAATGCGATCAATTTAGCTTTAATGGTCGATGCTTATCACGAGTTTTCCTCTCCCCGCGAGATGATGGAGAATCTGGTCAAATCCTTAAAACCCGATGGTAGGGTGGTATTAGTAGAATACCGTCGTGAAAATCCCCTGATTCCCATCAAGGCCCTTCATAAAATGACCCGCAGACAGGTAGAAAAAGAAATGGCCGCTATCGGTTTACTGCCAGAAGAAATCATCGAGACTTTGCCCCAACAACATTTAATGATTTTCCAAAAGGCTGGTTCTTCGGGTTAATTTTATCGGTAAGCTTGGGTATCATAAGATTATCTAGGCAAAGAGGTAGATAAACATGGATATCGACGCTCGAGTAGATTCTCTCTATAAACTAGCCAGAAATTATCCAGATAATCGGGAGTTACAAGAAGCTGTTGCTGTAATTAAGTCCCTGCGAAGCTCTCAAGGACAATATAAACGATGGAATCAGCAATATCGAGATGATAACAGTCATTTAAAAGACCAAATTGTTGAAATATCTGCCACTAATGTTGACCTGCAAAAAGAATTAGATTCTTTAACTTCAGAAATGCGGAATTTAACTGAAGAAAAAGCCAAAATTACGGCGGAGCGAGAGAAAGTTATTGCTGAATTAAAGCAGATTGAAATGGAAGTAAAAGTGGCGGCCCATAATGTCCGTAGTACCAAGTCTGTATATGGAAAGCTAACTAGGGTCTGCTGAAAAAGTTTTTCCTAGGGGCAGGGTGTAGGGTGTGGGGTGTGGGGTGTGGGGTTTTACCCATTTTCATCGGGTA
>NZ_JASJFE010000788.1:0-2202 GCF_030067735.1 Microcystis sp. M53598_WE2
GGAGTTATTTACTCAAGAGATAAGTAAATATTATTTTAAGTTTATTTAAGGCTGTCATTACTAATGGTAAGTTGAGCCGGGTGAATTTTCCCGTAGTATCAAAAAGGAAACTCATTCGACCCGTTCAGTCTAAACGGGGAGAGAAGGGATTTTGAGACTGAGGAACAACCTATGGCAAAGAAAACAAAGACAACCACTTATAAAGTCACCCTGAAAACACCCGATGGCGAGCATACAATTGATGTTCCCGATAATGAATATATTCTCGAGGTAGCGGAAGAAAAAGGATTAGATTTACCTTCTTCTTGCCGTGCTGGTGCTTGTTCTGCTTGCGCTGGTAAAATCGAATCCGGTAGCGTTGATCAATCCGAGCAATCCTTCTTAGATGACGATCAAATTGAAGCGCATTATGTCCTCACCTGTGTTGCCTATCCTACTTCTGACTGTGTGATCGTCACCCACAAAGAAGAAGATTTGTACTAATTTAACTCAATATTCGGGGGTTAGATACTCCAACAATACAACAATAATAGAGCGGGAACTGCAAGGGCGACAGTTCTCGCTTTATTTGTATTTTTGCCTCTTGACTCGACAGTGAGATAAAGCCCAAAAATTAATCCTGCAGCGGCAGGGTGTGAGGTGTAGGGTTAATGGGCGCTGATCACTGATTATCGGCCCACTTCAGCGAAAATCTGGGCTAAAATCTCTCCAGCACCAGCCTCGCGCACTTTATGGGCTAAATCTCGTCCTAAGACTTCCCCATGGCTAGGATCACCGCTAACCGAGTCCTTAATCAGGCGCTTACCGTCGAGACTAGCCACCATACCCGTTAAAGTTAGGATACCATCCTCGATCGCCGTATTCACTCCGATGGGAACTTGACAGCCCCCCTCCAACTCCCGTAAAAAAGCGCGTTCAGCATAGCATCTATCGCGGCTAGGGGCGTGTTCCAACACTTTTAGGACTTCCAAAACCTCCGGATCAGCATCGCGGCATTCTATCCCTAAAGCCCCCTGTCCCACCGCATGGAGAGAAATCTCCGCCGGAATAACCTGATGAACTCGATCGCCTAATCCTAACCTTTCCAATCCCGCTACTGCCAGAATAATCGCGTCGTATTCTCCCGCGTCCAGTTTTGCCAGACGGGTGTTGACATTGCCGCGCACATCTTTAAAAGTCAGATGGGGATAATGGTAACGCAACTGGGCCAATCGCCGCAGGGAAGAAGTCCCCACCACCGCACCTTCCGGTAAAGTGTCTAATTGATAGTCTTGATTTTGGCTATTTACCACCAAAGCATCGGCCGGATTAACTCTTTCGGTGACGCAACCCAAGATTAAGCCTTCGGGCAAATTAGTGGGCAGATCCTTGAGAGAATGGACGGCAAGATCGATCGATCTATCCAACATTCCCACTTCTAGTTCTTTGGTAAATAAACCCTTATCACCGATTTTCGCTAGGGCCACATCGAGAATTTTATCGCCTTGGGTACTCATCGTCTCCACCTCAAACTGTCGATGGGGGTGGTGTTTACTCAATTCTGCCTGTACCCAATAGGTTTGTACTAGGGCTAACTGACTTTTACGCGAACCGATACGCAGGGAACGAGGAGGACTAGAAACGGACATATCTGAAGTAGGAATTTAACTAAACATCTATCGGACTGCTCGATCTAGACTATCCTGATCTCACCCCTGTTGAGTAATCACTTTCTAGGTTAGGCATAAATAGTTACATCTCTTAATATTTTTAGGCAAATAGGGGGATGGGGTGATGGGGTTTTCGGGAAATAGTCATAGGTTTGTTTAATCTCTCCCAATCCCTTTACTATGGCCTCTTGCCTCATCTCAACAAGCAATTTAAATGTGCGGGCAGCTTATTAGAATGGGATGATGAGGTAAGAGTTTTTGCGGCTATAGGTTGGATTAAACATAGCAAAACCATTATTCCCCACTGACAGCAAAGCTGAAAGCCTAGGTTAAAATAGAGGGACAAACGTTGCAACAGGGTCTAAGCAATGACAATGTTTGAACGGACAAATTGGCTAAGTAGCTGGTTATAATTAAATTAAAAATGGATTTTAGGTTCGATCCCCCCTTATCAAGGCTATCCATTAGTCACATCTTTCTTAACATAAAATTTGACAAAAAGAGAAAAGTGTGCAAGATGGCTCAAGGGGGTTCTATGGGGGGACTAATTTGA
>NZ_JASJFE010001059.1:0-1065 GCF_030067735.1 Microcystis sp. M53598_WE2
ACACCCCACACCCCACACCCTACACCCCACACCCCACACCCTACACCCCACACCCTACACCACACACCCCACACCCCACACCCCACTTCCCCAATGCCCAATCAAGGCTGGATTTATCGAGATAAAGTTAGCAAAAATCAGGCAGGATTAAGCTTATTAGCTTACTATACGGGCAAATATTGCCATTCTAGTCCAGAAGAATGGCTCGATCGCATTTTATCGGCAGCAATTCTAGTCAACGGTCGTCCCGCTTGCCCCGATACAGTCTTGGAAATCGGGCAGCAATTGACCTATCAGCGCCCACCTTGGACAGAACCGGATGTGCCGCTCTTTTTTGAGGTACTCTACGAGGATGCCGAGGTGTTAGTGGTGGCGAAACCTTCGGGATTACCCGTGTTAGCGGGGGGTGGATTTCTCGAACATACTCTTATCCATTTGGTACATCAGCATTATGCGGAGGTCACTCCCTATCCGATTCATCGTCTTGGTCGCGGCACTTCGGGCATAGTCTTAATGGCGAAATCAAAGCCCGCTAGAGCTAAATTGAGTCAACAGATGCGAGAGGGGAAAATTACCAAAATATATCGAGCTTTAGTGGGTCGGGGCGACATACCGGATAACTTTACTATTAATCAAGCGATCGGGAAAATCGCCCATCCCATTTTAGGCCATGTTTACGGTGCGCTCACAGATGGGTTATCGGCCCGCAGTGATGGTCGAGTCTTAAAAAAACATCCCGATAGTACCCTATTAGAAGTAAGAATTTTTACGGGCAGACCCCATCAAATTCGCATTCATCTGGCCTTTTTTGGCTATCCTTTAATCGGTGATCCATTGTATGGTCTGGGGGGATTACCGCGACCGGATGCAGTCCCGGGAGATTGTGGTTATTATCTCCATGCCAATCAAATCGTTTTTAATCATCCCAGTACAGGCAGAACAATCCCTATTTCCTGTCAGCCGCCACCAGAATTAGTAGATAGGGTTGGCTGAATAAATCTAAAAACCTTGTTGGGTAAGACTTTTAGACTTTTTGGTTTCCAAAAAGTGCCAGATCTGGTAGTG
>NZ_JASJFE010000005.1:0-2190 GCF_030067735.1 Microcystis sp. M53598_WE2
GGGAAGTTCCCCTGACAAAAAAGTCACCTGTTGTTTATTTTAAGCTCGATCGCCGATCGCTGTTAATTCCCGACTGGCAAAAATAGCTTCGTAGTGGCGATAATGTTTAAATTCCAGGAGATTATAGAAAGGATCCTCTAGGAAAAAGGTTTTATGTTCGGTTATCTCCCCAGCAAAGCGAGTTTTTGGTTCTAGATAAAATTTTAGTTGATTGACTCGTGCTTGTGCGAGAAGATTGTCCCAATCGCTGGCATCTGGCAGAATTAGACCGAAATGGCGAGGATAAATGCTATTTTGGGGAGTAAGAGGCATTTCGGTGACGTGAGCGACTACCTGATGACCGGAGAAATTTAAGATAATCGCTTTCTCGGTTTCCCTTCCCGCTAAACAACCTAAACCATCACAGTAAAAGCTTTTAGCACTGGACACATCGGTAATCGGAATAGCGAGATGAAAAATTGCAGGTTGATTCATGGCGATCGATTTTATCCGCGCTCTACTAGGTTCTATTGTAGCGATCGAGGGGCAACTGTTACAGGAATTTTTTTTAAAATTGGCAATTACCTAAAGTTTGCCGAATAAATCTAAAAACCTTGTTAGATAATATCTTTAGGCTTTTTTGACATCAAAAAGTGCTGGCCTTTGCAGTAATCGGGGGGGAAAATTAGGCACTTTTTCCCTGAAAATGGGTAAAACCCCACACCCCACACCCCACACCCCACCTAAAGACTTTGTGCGATTCTAAAACCAGCGTGTTGATAAAAATTCCGGCGAAACCAATTGCGATAGTAGGGTAGGATTTCTGTGCCGTTAGTTACCCAAGCTCCTCCTAACATCATTTTATGTTGACTATTAAAGAAAGGAGTGGAATTGTCAGCATAGAGGTAATGGGGTTGAAAGTCAGTTAAGGGATTAAAATCATCTTCTAGCCATTCCCAGACGTTACCGCGTAAATCATCAATTTCTGAGTTATTGCCCGCATTTTTTAACATTCCTACGGGAGTGGGAGAACAGAATTTTAAATTGAGGTTATAGTCCTCAAAGTTATCGTTTTCTAGGGTATAACATCGATTTTTTTGACTGCCATAGGTGGCTAAATTCCACTCAGCTTCCGTCATTAAACGTATTCCTTGACCTTGAAAACGACAGTAGGCGATCGCTTCATAATAGTTAACTTCTACTGGCCAATCAAGAGGTAAATCGAGAGCATCAAACATGGCTCGATATTGATAATTTCCTCGCTCATCTACCAGCCAAAATTTAGGATATTTGACTCGGTAATGATTTTTCCATTGCCAAGCTTCTTCATCCCAATAGCTGGGATTTTCGTAGCCACCATTATCGACAAATTCTTTAAATTCTCCGTTGGTAATCATATATTTACTCACCAGAAAATTGTTAACTTGAACTTGCCGATAACCATACTCATTATCCCAACCATAAATAGGAGAATCTTGGGGTTTACCAATTTCCACTATTCCCCCAGAGACCTCCACCATTTGGTTAGGATAAGCTTGACCAAAAGAAGGGGCATAATGCCACCCTTGAGGACGTTGCAGATGCTCTAAGGGCAGTTGTCTGAGTAACATTGAAGATGTTTCAAAGTGAACACGCTGATGCTCAATTCCCATCATTAATGACCAGAGAGAATGCTGAGGATGAATAGGAAGATTAAGGGGGGTATTTTTAATTATTTCGACCACAATTTCATAGACTTGTTGCCGATATTCCCAAACCTTAGCCACCCCGGGCCACTGAATATGGGCGATAGCAGAGTTTAATTCTGCGGGAGTTGCCGGATCTACTCCCACTCCAAACAATAATTCGTAGTCAGGATTAGGGCTTTTTTTTAATAGGTTAACCAGCTGCAATTTATTAAGATAAAAAGCGGCAGCATGACCTAAATAAAAAATGAGGGGATTTCTTAAATCGTCAGGGTTACAATAAAAAGCTTCTTCTTTGATGATGCTTTTTAACAGCATATCTTCTAATTGCCAAGCATTTTCAAAATAGTCCAGTAGATTTTCTCGACTACATTTATTTAGAGATATAGGAGCCTGTGCTTGAATCTTTTCCATGTTTTTGTGCCTCTATTACTGATGATAATGTTTTCGTTAATTACAGGGATAACTGACAGAGAATTAACCCAAATAAATTTTCAGGATCGGTGAAAACCTTGAGCGGGTTTAA
>NZ_JASJFE010000752.1:0-5299 GCF_030067735.1 Microcystis sp. M53598_WE2
ACAAATTACTGCACGCATATATTCAGTTATCAGTTATCAGTTATCAGTTATCAGATTTTTTATGCTCACTCCCCTAATTCATAATTCATAATTCATAATTCATAATTCATAATTAATAATTCCCACTAACCACTGATCACTGTTTACTGATCACTGATCACTGATTTAGTCGTCCATTTGCCAGGGTTCGGTGATGTTTTTTTCATCGAGGATATTTTTGGCTCTTAAAATCAAGATCAATTCACCTAGGATTGTGACATCAGGGGAACTATCAAACCATTGTAAAGAGACGGAATTATCCCTCTCCACTAGATAATAATTGTTCACGTCCCATTCGGCCAAAACTCGATCGATCACTAATAACACTTCCTCGGACCTGGTGGCAATCGATCGAGGTAATTGATCGCTAGGCCATAAAATAGCTACAGGATCGATCGCCTTGAGAATTGCTTGCCAACCGGGGAGAGGCACGATTGTTTGTTTATCCCCCACCGTTACCAGTCGAAAAGGTTCCTCGACGCTCAAACTTTCTGTGTGTTTTATATCAGTTACCGTCACCGGAAATCTTCCTACTAAAGGAATAATTCTGGCTAATTCGTCCTCATCCTGTAAACGATGGACGGGTAGCAACGGTGCGCTACGGGTGGGAGTAACGGTAAAATCTTGTAGTAAGGACTCGATCGCCTGTCTGGCCGAGTCAGAATGGGCAAATTTCAAACCTTTAGCGATTAATTTCGCTCTTTCGGCTAAATCCCGCTTTTGTTTGCCCCGTTTCCAACACTGGTAAGCGATCGCATCTCCAGGATGACGGGTAAATTCACTGGGAATCTGGGATAAACGGGAAAAATCTTGGATAGCTTTGGCGATATCGTGTGCTTCGGCCACCTCAATCCTTTTTTCTGCCGCTAATTTCGCTGCCCCCAATCTTTGTTCTTGGTTGAGAATCCGTAATTCGTATAGCACATCACTGCGCGGCCCGATGTAGTAACTTAATAAATCTTCATCTGCCCCCGCTTTGATTAAACTCTCAAAAACTTGGGCAGCGACAATAATTAAATTTTGTTGGGCATTTTGAAAACCCGTTTGTTCAAAAATTAACTGGGAATCGTAGCCAGCTTTTTGCAGTTTTTGACATTTTTGCCCCCAATTCACCCAATTTCCTTCCTTATGAAGCAGCGAGCGCATTAATTCGGTCGCTTCCGTTTCGCTGATTCGATCATCTGTACTGCGAGGCTGTTCTGTCATAGACAACTTGATCAAGCTACAATAACTAAAATTTATCTAATCCCTCAAAAATCTTCAATAGCAATTAAGGTTAACAGGATAGACTAGATAGTAACAGGATAGCTGACAATCACCCCCTTCGTACCTGTTAGGGCAAGTTTATCTTCAATGTCTAGATTAAGAGTTAATGGAAGCATTCCCTCCTCGTCCACAACTAACCCCGGTCAAAGGACGATGAAAACCAAGCGTCACCCCAAAGATAGCGCCTTGGGTTTAGTCTCTACCCTCAGCTTTCCGGCGATCGTTGGGACGGCGGATATGATGCTAAAATCCGCAGAAGTTACCCTCGTGGGTTACGAAAAAATTGGCGGTGGTCACTGTACGGCGATCGTGCGTGGTAATATTGCCGATGTGCGGTTAGCAGTGGAAGAAGGGGCAAAAACCGCCGCACAGTTCGGACAATTGGTATCTAAATCGGTTATTCCCCGACCGATGCCCAATTTAGAGGTAATTTTCCCAATTGGTAGCCGTTTAGCCGAAATTGCCCAAAGTCAACGGGGTTTCAGCAAACTGAGCAATATGTCGATCGGTCTCTTGGAAACCCGCGGTTTTCCTGCTATGGTGGGGGCAGCCGATGCCATGTTAAAATCCGCCGATGTGCAGTTAGCTTCCTACGAAACGATTGGGGATGGTTTGTGTACGGCTATTATCCGGGGTTCCGTCGCTAATGTGGCCGTAGCCATTGATGCGGGAATGCGGGAAGCAGAGAAAATCGGTGAACTGCACGCGGTGATGATTATTCCCCGTTTATTGGAAGATTTAGAACATACTCTACCGGTGGCCAGCTACTGGTTAGAAACCCCCGAACCTTTACCGATGTTGTTACCCAATACTGTCCGGGAAAAACAACGGGAATTGGTCGCTTTACCAGAATTGGAAAAAACCAAAATACCGATTCGTCGCCAAGAAATGCAGGAAAAAGTGTTAGAAGAAGTGATTCCCGTGGAAGTTATCACCGATGAGGACAGTTATTAATTTTTATTTTCAGCTTTGCTCCTGTGCTGCTAAAAGTACAGGAGCAAAAGGTTGAATTAGGGTTTGCGGCAAAAAGTTTGTTGGTGGGTGTGGATTTCCCAGTAAAAAATCTTTACAGAGTCCCCCGACAATTAAACGAATCAAATAATTATAAATTTTTGTCAAGAGGTGCGGTCAGATCAAATAATCGTCGCTAGAATTAGCCTAGTTGTCAGGAATTTAGTTAAACAAGGTTTTTGACAATATGCTAATCTGGCTAACAGGCTTTTGGGCGTGATATAGGGAAAAGTTCTGGCGATTGCGCCTAAATAGAGTGATATGCCGAAAGTTAACCCATATCGTTAGTCTGGAGAGTGTTATACGGAAAGTTTCCGGATAATATGTAGTTAGAACCTCTTAAATAGTGGGTCTGCAAGCTCAATGAAAAAAGAACGAAAATTTTCCGACTACAAATCCGAAGCTGAGGCGTGGATCACACTCGCCACAGGTGAGTATTACCCAGATATTCTCCCTGACGCTTGCCGATTATATGAGCCAGTTCTAGTCGAGTTTGGGCTATTGCTAAAGGCATCACATTCTTCCACTAACTTTTTCACCTCTATTATGGACACGAGGAATCAGTGGATGCGTACGCAGCTTTGCCGTGTATTTAAGAAGTACGTTAGCCCACAAACACCAGTTGAAATGTTAAAAAGAAAAACAGACGCAGATAAAATATGCGCTCAGTTTGGTGATGCTTTCAGGAATATTGTCGAAGTCCAACAAAAATTTGACAGTCGCCCCATGCCCGACGAAGCTTTATGCGCAGTGCTTTGGGAATACAAGGACCGCGGTAAAAAAGGCTATGACTTAACTGAAAGGTTATTCGATGTTCTGCGCAGCCAGCATATCGGGTTTGTTGTTACAGGCCCTCAAAGAGCAGGTAAAGATGTGCTGCTAGGAAATGTTTTTAAGGATTATCCGAAGCCAGATCGTCCAGTGGACTTCGTTATCTATGAAGGCAAGAAAGTGCTTGCTATTGGTTTGGCTCGCTACGACTCAGATCGCGGCGGTGCACAGGAGGACGATCGCACAGGTCAATATCGTGAAGTTGCCCAAGAGATTCTTGACTATGCAGACAGTCATGGATTGCCACATATCAAAGTAATTTATGTGAATGACGGCCCAGGCCTCTTACTTGGTTCTATGTGGAATGATTACGCTTACATCGAAGATCAATGGCCAGACCGCGTAAAGGTTGTCACGCTGCGCATGGTTCCAGATCGCATCACATCTGAATGGTTGAGGTCTTAAGTATGGCGGTTCCAATTCCAGGCATGGGAAATCGTACAAAAGGGGAAAGGGTGTCGCCTCTGGACACTAATGGTTTTCGCCTAGATTACCCCGGAAAAAAGGCACAAGAAGATATTCTTGCGCTTCCCGCAGGACACTACTCGCCAAATTCGGCATATTCAGGCGGCGATAATAGGCTTTACCACGCGGACAACTTGGCTGTACTTGCGGCTTTAGCGAAGGATGAAGCCGTAAGCGGAAAAGTGAAACTTGTTTACATCGATCCTCCATTTGCAACTGCATCATCCTTTGAGTCAAGAAAACAAAACCATGCTTATGACGATCATCTTGTTGGACCTGATTTTGTTGAAACGTTACGCGAACGCCTAATTTTAATTCACCGTTTGTTGGCCGATGATGGTTCGCTATACCTTCACCTTGATGAAAGAATGATTTTTCATTTTCGCGTCGTCTTAGATGAAATTTTCGGAGAGAAAAATTTCCGAAATTGCATAACGCGCAAGAAGTGCAATCCTAAGAACTACACGAGAAAGACATACGGAAATGTAGCCGACTACATTCTTTTCTACACAAAGAGCGATAACTATGTATGGAACCGACCAATTGAACCATGGGATGAAGTTAAATCAGTAAAGGAGTATCCATGCCTTGATCCCGATGGGCGCAGATACAAAAAAGTACCCGTCCATGCTCCCGGTGTCCGTAACGGGGAAACAGGTGGGGAGTGGAAAGGCAAGCTGCCGCCACCCGGAAAGCATTGGCAATATAAACCGTCAACCCTAGATGAGATGGATGCCCGTGGAGAGATTTATTGGTCGCCAACGGGAAACCCGCGCCGAAAAATCTATCTTGAAAATAGCGCTGGAATTCCAGTGCAAGACATTTGGATGGACTTTCGTGACGCGCATAATCAAAACATTCATATAACCGGCTATCCAACGGAAAAGAATCCTGCACTTCTTTCTAGAATTATTGAAGCATCATCAAATCCCGGTGATCTTGTCCTAGATTGCTATGCAGGGTCTGGAACCACATTAGTGGTGGCATCAGAGCTTGGGCGAAAATGGATTGGTGTTGATCGTAGCCAGGAGGCTATTACAACAATATTGCATAGGATGGCTAATGGCTCGGATCGTATGGGTGATTTTGTCAATGAGAAATCCAAAAAAGTTTCATTGCCACTATTCAGCATTGCCGACTTCACACTGTTTGAAGAGGCTGCGGAAGAAAACATTCAGCCTAAAGATGCTGACATTACATCGCCAAACGGGGTTCTAACAATTCGTTCCAGCGGACGCGCTCAAGCGCGCCGCTGAACTTATCCGTTATGCTGAACCAATAAGCTGTAGTGCGATGCCGAAGGCACTGCGTAGCAGTACGCAATTTTGTAGGGTGCGTTCCCTAATCTGGCTCCTACTACTCCACTAATAGATTTTGGGGAACGCACCATGCACATTGATTGAAGCTGTGGGTTAAAGTGCGATGTGGGCTAATCTGGCTAACAGGCTTTTGGGCGTGATATGGGGAAAAGTTCGGGCGATTGCGCCTAAATAGAGTGATATGCCGAAAGTTGACCCATATCGTTACTCTAAAGAGTGTTATACATAAAGTTAGTGTATAATCTTTCGTTATAGATACATTGCCTGTAGCAGAAAGTGGCAGATTTAAGTAAAGAAAAGGCACAATATGACTAAAAAGAATCAATCAAAAAGATTAACGAATCAACATAAAGAGTCTAAAGGTGTAG
>NZ_JASJFE010000275.1:0-6309 GCF_030067735.1 Microcystis sp. M53598_WE2
AGGACAAGTCTTAAAAGCCATGATTCTCAATGGGCTAGGAATGGTGTCACGCCCCTTGTATTTATTTAGTCAATTTTTTGAAGACAAAGCTGTAGAAAAATTATTAGGAGATGAGATTAAAAGTGAATATTTAAACGATGATAAAATTGGTAGATTCATGGATGAAATTTATCAAATAGTATTGAATAGTTTATTTAGGGTTTGCTGAAAAAGTTTTTCCTGGGGGCAGGGTGTGGGGTGTAGGGTGTAGGGTGTAGGGTTTTAGCGATTTTGAGGAGGTCAATTACCTAATTTTCAGGGAAAAAGTCCAGGGATTTTCCACCCGATCACTCCCAGATCTGGCACTTTTTGGTTTCCAAAAAGTCTAAAAGTCTTACCCAACAAGGTTTTTAGATTTATTCAGCAAGCCCTATGCTAGGCTAGATTTAACCAGACTAAACCAAGAGAGCCTATTTATTTTTTGCGAGCAAAAATTTCTTCAAACCAATTAATAGCTCGATTTGCCAAAGCTTCTAGGGAATATTTTTGCTCGACTACTGCACGACAAGAATATCGATCGATCCGGTCTAAATTTTTAATTCCTGTAACTAATCCCTCGATACTATCGGGTTCAACTAAAAAACCAGTTTTTCCCTCTTCAATAATTTCTACCGGACCACCGCGACGATAGGCAACTACGGGAACACCACAGGCTAAAGCTTCAATAGCCACGTTACCAAAAGCCTCAACCCAGCGCGGGGTCATCAACAGGCCAAAACAGTCGCCTAGCTCTTTTTGTAGGCTCCCGGTGGGCAAAAACCCGCGATAATCGACTAAATCGAAACTATAGGTATCCTGTAAATTTTGCCAGTAGAGAGGATCGGAAATATGACCGAAAACCCGTAAAGGGACACCTAACTGTTGACAAGCTGCGATCGCATCTTCCAAAGCCTTTTCCGGGGCAATCCGTCCCACCCAGGCTAGACAGGGGGAAGGATCGTCCCGAAACTGATACAAAGATACGTCTAAACCATTAGCCAAACAGCGATAGGGGGGAGAGAGGGAGAAAGTTTCTGCTTGGGCAAGGGTGTGAAAAGCGAGTAAATGGGGAAAATTGCTGTAAGTTTTTTCAATAATATGATCCATCGCCAAAGAAACGGAAGCCATGCTGACTAAATGGGCGACGGGAGTGGCAAAAAAAGGAGTGAGATAAAAAGGGAGCCAATCGTAGGCAAAATTAACAATTAAATCGTACTGATTTTGTACCTGTTGGGCGTAGTGCCACATATTGGCCAAAACGGCATTTTCGGGCATTAAAATCGGGGCTTGCCGGCCCTGACTTTGGGCGGAAATCTGGGCATTTCCTGCTATAGTGATTAAGGGAATATCATGCAACTGCGAGGCTTCTGGAGCCACTACCCGCACCGGATAGCCTTGCCTAGTCAGAGTGCGAGCGAGATTATAAAGAGTTAATTCTACGCCACCGCCGCCCCCCGAACCCAAAAATCCCACGGGGGTGGAGAGAAATAACAGTTTTCGACTCAATTTTGCACCTCTGTGGGTGTGGTTTCAGTGAAGGAAGTATCCTGTACGTCATCATCTTCCGGTTCACCAGTGGTTTCTAGGGGAGCAATATCTAAACGGGGCGGTAATTGCAGATTTAACTGTCTGATTGCCCAGCGTGCTGTTTCTTGCACTTCTTCATCGGAATCATCGAGGGCATGACAAATTAATTGACTGATCTGAGACATGATATCGTAGAGTCTGGTTAAATCCCGGATAGCATTTTTCCGCACTTGGGGATTTTTATCCTGGAGGGAGATAGCCAAAGCTTGGTTCATCGGTCGCAGGGAGCGGGTACAGATTTGAGCGAGGGCTTCTAGGGTTAAACTACGTTCGTAGGAATCCCCATCCACCATACTATCGACTAAAGGCTGCATTGCCCTAGAATCGGACATTTGTGCCAGTTTCCAAACCGCCCGTCTACGGGTACGAGGATCGTTATCGCGAAGACTTTCAATTAAACGCAGGATTAAGTCTACGTTCGGGATACGGGAAGTAGCTTGTACGGGCAAAGAAGGCTCGAAATCCTCTTCACCACTGCCATTAATGTCACTGCCCGTTTTGGTGTCCGCGTCGAAGGAATTGCCATTGCCCCTAGAAAAGTTGTCGAGTGGGTTTTTAGGATTGACGTAAGTTGTCTTTTTGCGGCGTTTTGAGGCTTTGCCCTTAGGACGATATTGAAAGAAAAGCGATAGTAAAGCTGCCAATAAAGCGATGGATAACAGAGCCGAGCCAGCAATTAACGGTATTGGTGAAGTCTCATTTCCGGCGGCTGCGTTGGCGGCCGCAGCGTTTTGACCTAGATACTTCTGCATATTAGCGATCGCATTTTGAGCAAATGTATCGTTCGGACGTTGTGCCAGAGCTTGTTGAAATTTTTCTAGGGCGAGTTGGTAATTTCTTTGGGCTGTAGCTTCGTAACCAGCTTTCATCAACTGATCGTAAGTGGCCACAGTCTGGGGTTGCTCTAACCTAGGTGGAGTTTGAGCGTTAGCCGTGGGTAAAGTCTGGAAATTATGACCCCAACTGCTCACACCGATAGCTAACAAAAATAGGAAATTGGGTTTGATCATAGAATTAATGTAACTGTTTAAGGGGGGGTAAAAGTTATGATAGCCTAAAAGCCATAAATGAAAAGCACTGAACTCCAGAGATGGGTCATAGACCGCGATGATTGGGGAAAAGCCCTCGGTGAGGGTGGGGCGAATAGTACGGCTCCTAGGAGCGAGGATAGAGTCCACTGTTTAGAGCTTAGGGATTATCTGTGAAAAACTGGCTTAATTAAGCTTGCACAGGCGTTTTGCGCCATATTCGACCTTGAATAGTCGTGTGGAATTGCCAATTAGCTACGGTTTCTGGATAATCGCCCCGATAGTGACCGCCTCGGCTTTCTGCTCGTAATAAGGCACTTTCCAGAATTAAGTCGGCGATGTCTAGAAGATTTAATGTCTCGATCGCTGTTCTTATTTCTAACTGCACCGAGGGACACAAAAATAATTGTCCTTTGTCGGGAAGAAGATTCTGGAGAAATTGGCCCATCTTTAAGGAATGTAACTGTTGTTTCCACTGTTGCACCCGTAGGATAGCAATTTCTAACTCATTTTGAAATCGGCAAATTCCCGCATTTTCCCACATTAAAATCGGTAATTCTCTCCGTACTTTTTGCCAGTATTCCTGTTCTTCCTGCCAATTTTCCGCAATTTCTAAGGGTTTTTCTGGTCTTTCCCCACGAAAGTTTTCTGGCTCTAGACCTATTTCAACTAACTTTGCCGCAAAGACAATACATTCCAAGAGAGAATTACTGGCTAAACGATTGGCTCCATGAACACCTGTACTAGCGGCTTCGCCGATCGCATACAAACCGGATAGAGAAGTGCGGGCGTTTAAATCTGTGGCCACTCCTCCCATCCAATAGTGAGCGGCGGGGGCGACCGGAATCACATCCTCAAGCACATTAATGCCCCATTTTTGACAGATGCGGATAATATTGGGGAAACGATAACGCAGACGCTCCGGTTCGATTGGTCTTAAATCTAGATATACTTTGGCATGGGCGGGATCGTCGGAGGTTTTTTGCAAATGGCTAAAAATCGCCCGACTCACCACATCCCGGGGGGCTAATTCTCCGGCCGGATGGTAATCGAAGGCAAAACGCCGCCCCCGGTCATCAATTAAATGCGCTCCTTCGCCGCGCACCGCTTCACTAATTAAAAACCGCGGCGCCCCCGGCACAGTCAAAGCAGTGGGGTGAAACTGAAAAAATTCTGGGTCGCGAATCACTGCCCCAGCACGCCAAGCTAGGGCGACTCCATCCCCGGTGCTAACGGCGGGATTAGTGGTTTGGGCGTAGACTTGACCGCCGCCTCCCGTAGCCAGAATGACTGCTTGCGCTCGCAGCCAACAGAGATGATCTTGATGGAGTAAACAAATACCTTGACAGCGTTGCCCTTCCGGGTCAAGCCAGAGTTTCAGCGCAATCGCTTGGGGAATAATGGTAATATTGGGGCGTTCGACCACTTTTTCCATCAGGGTACTGACGATCGCTCTCCCCGTGCGATCAGCTGCGTGCAGCACCCGGGCCTGGGAATGGGCAGCCTCAAGAGTGCGGGCTAAGTCGTCTCCGGAGCGATCAAAACTCACCCCTAACCGCAGCAAATCAGCGATTGCTTGGGGGGCCTTCTCGACTAAAAACTGCACGGCATAGCGATCGCATAAGCCCGCTCCAGCTTTCAGGGTATCTTCTAAATGGAAAACGGGGGAATCTGCCTGGGAGGTGGCTGCCGCAATTCCTCCCTGCGCCCAATCACTAGCCCCAGTTTTTAAATCTTCTTTGGTAATTAAACCCACCTTTAAGTTAGGGGGTAAACACAGTGCGGCATACAATCCCGCCGCTCCCGATCCCACCACTAAAACATCTTGATAACTCGGCAGTTGCGAGGAAACGACCATGTAGGAGTTAATTGATAAATTCTATTTATTCTAGCATTTCATTTCTCTATAGTTCTGGCAAAAATCGCCAGTTTTTAGCTTGGGGCAGTATGCCAGATTCTTTCTTTTGCCTCTTGCCTTCAGAAGCTGATCACTGAAAAAGGTGAGCGATCGCCCACCTAGTAATTTTTTTTAAACCGTAATTAATTGGATTTAGTAAACTCCGGGGTTAAAACGGTCATCACCCTCGATAAATTCTTTAGAAGGCTCAGTAACGGTAAATTTCTCCAGATTAGCCTGTAAACGCTCTTTTTGAGTGTCCGAGAGTCCGGGGATATTGAGGACATCTTCCACTTCTTCGTAGGGGGCGTTTTTGATGATTTTACCAGCTAAATTGGGATAGAACCCTCTCAAGTCCCGGAAATCGCGAATATCACTGTTATTGAGGTCGATTTTCGCCCCAAATTCTGTAGTTAGTTTGGCATCGGCCGCATTTAAGACGGCCACAGGAAGAGAAGGAAGGGCGATCGAGGTGAGATTGAGAGCTTGAGCGGGAACTTTGCCCCAAAAACTCCCGATAATCAAGGCAATTACCGCCAGCAGACGAACAAGATTCTTCATTGCAGTTGTGGTCTCCTAAAACCAAGGCAAATTAACGATCAGGACAAGAAATTAAGCCGTCAGCTTTCCGACTAGGCATAGGGTGGGTAGTTGGGATTTGCCACCGCAGCCTAGGTATTAGCTGAACGCTGATAGCTAGTTAAAAAAGTTATATCATGCCATTAGACCAGATCATAACCTAGTTTGCCCCCCTAGGGGAAGGGTTTTGCGGTTTTGGGGTTTGATCACAAAGAACAAGTTGGTTAGGACAATCTAAATCGCTAAAACCCCTTTCTGGCAAGGATTTTCCTGCTGCCATCTGGCGGCTGCTACAGTTGAATTTCCCTATCTCCCTATCTCCCCACTTCCCCCATTTCCTCATTCCCCTATCCCCTAACCCAATTATTACAAATCCCTAAAATTATCAATGACGAACAGCACTCCTATGGCATCATAGACTGTTGCTTGTCTTGAAATACATAATAAGGAAGACACAATTATGGCTCTCCAATTGGGTGATATCGTTCCAGATTTTACACAAGATTCTAGTGAAGGTCCGATTTCTTTTCACCAGTGGGTAGGAGATAGCTGGGTGGTGCTGTTCTCGCACCCGGCTGATTATACCCCCGTTTGTACCACGGAATTAGGTACGGTGGCTAGTCTTAAGTCAGAATTTGAGCGACGTAATGTGAAAGTGATCGCTTTGAGTGTCGATAGTGCCGAATCCCATCGGGGTTGGATTAATGACATCAACGAAACTCAAAACACTACCGTTAACTATCCGATTATCGCCGATGGCGATCGCAAAGTGTCGGATCTCTACGGCATGATTCACCCTAATTCCCTCAACAATCTCACGGTACGTTCGGTGTTTATCATCGATCCCAACAAAAAATTACGTTTAACCATTACCTATCCTGCCAGCACGGGACGCAATTTTAACGAGATCCTGCGCGTGATTGACTCCCTGCAGCTCACCGATAACTATCAAGTGGCTACCCCGGCTAACTGGACCGACGGTGGCGATTGTGTGGTGGTTCCCTCTATTCCCACTGAAGAAGCTCGCAGCAAATTCCCCAAAGGGGTTGAAGAAATCAAACCCTATCTACGCATGACTCCCCAACCTAATAAGTAGGGTTTGCGGCAAAAAGTTTTTCCTGGTGGCAGGGTGTGGGGTGTAGGGTTTTACCAGTTTTGAGGTGGCCAATTACCTAATTTTCAGGGAAAAAGTGCCTAAAT
>NZ_JASJFE010000373.1:0-1615 GCF_030067735.1 Microcystis sp. M53598_WE2
ACATAAATAGGTAAGCCAATGATAATTATTAAGTTTTATCAATATTTTGGGCAGTAGCGATCAAGGGAATCAGACAAGTTAGCGAGCCGATTAGGGAAATAGGGAGTAGAATAGAAAGGTTGTGAGTCTATAACTATCGTTAAAATACTATGGCTTGTCCCAAGAAGAAAACCTCAAATGCCAAGCGCGACCAACGGAGAGCGCACTGGAGAAAGCAAGCGGCTCGGGAAGCGCAAAAAGCCTTATCTTTGGGTAAATCTGTCCTTTCTGGTCGTTCTAACAGCTTTGTCTATCCCACTAAAGAGGAAGAAGAAGGGGAAGACGAGGAATAATATTCCTATCGGTCATCAGTTACCAGAAAAATTTGGCTGTAGTTCGCTGTTAACACCGAATAAATGTCCTCAAGGTCTAGGACGGTGTAATAACTTGATGGTGGGGAGTGAGGTATAGAAAACCTTTTCGCTCCCTAATATTTTAAGATTTGTTTAGGGTTTTCGTTGCGAGTCTCAACTAATGTTAGGCAAATTCTTTAAAAAACCAGAATCTCCCGATCAAGACCGAGTTCCCCCGGGCCAATATCTCGCTAGTGGTTTTCCTGTGCTTACCTACGGGGATACTCCCCAAATCAAGACCGAGGAATGGTTATTTAAGGTTTGGGGAAAGGTGGCCACGACTAAAACTTTTAACTGGTCGGATTTTATGGCCCTACCGCAGTGGGAATTTACCAAGGATTTTCACTGTGTCACCCGTTGGTCAAAATTAGATGTGACTTGGACGGGAATTAAGGTATCGGATTTGATGACCTTAATTGACCTGCTGCCGGAAGCTACCCACGTTATGCAACACTGTTATGGCGGTTATACCACTAACCTGACCCTAGAGGAATTCCTGCACGAGGATAATTTTTTCGCTTTTCAACTGTTTGGTCAACCTTTACCCCCCGACCACGGTGGTCCGCTGCGCTTAGTTGTCCCCCATCTCTACGCGTGGAAAAGTTCTAAATGGATTAATGGCTTAGAATTTCTCGATCGAGAGCAATCGGGTTTCTGGGAACGTAATGGCTACCATCGACGAGGTGATCCCTGGTTAGAGGAACGTTATAGCGGTTTTTAACCAGTTTTGGCTTAAAATCGGGTGAGATAAGCAATCAAGTCCGGTAATTCCTAGCATTAAAACAAGCAAAAGTCAAGGGGTAAGCAACAAATTTTTACTCGATCGCAACTGGGTAATTATAATCTCCGAATTTCCTGATCACACTTTTGAACATATCCTGCTAACCCCAATGCTTGATATAATTCCCGCGCTTGAAGATATGCTTCTTTCGCTTCCGATATACGATCGAGTTTATAGTAGGTAAACCCCAGATTAAACCAAGATTTCGCTTCACCCCTCCGATCACCGATTTCCCGTTTGATTGCTAAGGACTGTTGATAAAACTCGATCGCTTTTTGGTATTCTCCTAGGGAATAGTAAACATTGCCTAAATTACCGTAGGATTTCGCTTCACCCCCCCGATCATCGATTTCCCGTGTGATTGCTAAGGACTGTTGATGAAACTTGATCGCTTTTTGGTATTCTCCTAGGGAATCGTAAACATTCCCCAAACCTAGATAGG
>NZ_JASJFE010001027.1:0-1362 GCF_030067735.1 Microcystis sp. M53598_WE2
CGAGAAAACTTTCACCAGCTAAGTATTTTTACTCAAGTCTCTGGAGGGGGACAGCTTATGTGACAGTTGAGGGTGCGGAATGTGGGATGGATTGTTTCTCCCTGCTCCCCGCTCCCCGCTCCCCACTATCCTATACTTTTTCAACAGGATTTGGTATCAGACCGCTGCCTAATATTATCTCAGGACTAAAAGGTTTTCTGGTGGAGAAATCGACCTAATTGACACTCCCATCGCTAAATATTCCTTGTCTTGCTACTGAGGTGGTGTTTTAGCGATTTCTGCTTGCTGTTTTGGCTTTTCTTTCTCCTGTACAACCTGGCTGAAATACCCTTCCACATCGCGCTGGATAATGTTTTCTACTTGTTGAGCAAAATCGGGATAGACTTCGGCGTGATTTTGGGCATGGCGATAAGAACCACTCAACTGGAGAAATTGCCAGCCCTCAATTTTCATCGCCTCTGCCGTGTTGCGATAGTGGCGATAGCGTTCGCCATAATGAAAGAACTCTTCAACGGCAGCACTGATAGCAACCACCTGACTTAAGCCAAAGGCGAGCCAACCGACTACTACTTGAACGTCATTGGCGTTGATATTAAGACTGACCAAGGCCGGAACAATCACCCCCCCGATAATTGTGAGCAGTCGGAGAAAATAGTATTGGTTGCGGGTTGTCTGGGCCCTGCCTTCTAGCCACAGTAATTGCTCGAGCCAGCGGGCTTTCATAAACTGCTTCTGTAAATCTGGCAAGTCAATCTGCTCGATCAAAGCACAGATTTCTTGCTGGAACTGCTCACGATAAAGTTTGGACTTTTTTGGCATAATATTTGTACTTTTAATCAGTTAGTAGAAAAAAATTTCGGCTCTGGTTTCTCAAGTTTCCCGATTTCCGATTCCCGCTCCTTGAGCTTTCCAATAATCAAACTTAGTTGTGTCTAGATGCTCGACAATCCCCCCCAATTGACGCACTTGCTTGACCATATCACCAGTCCCGCCACGTCCATCACCGCCTTTGCCATCCCAGAGGACAATCAACCGCACCCGCTCGATTCCGTAGATCAAACTGGAATAGAGCGCCCAACGATTGTTGCGCTCAAAGGAATTGCTTCCTTGCGGGACCGGTCCGATTCTTTCTGGTTGTAGGTTGAGTACGACCTGGGGATGATTCTTAATTCTATAGAAACGCTCTACCCAATCATCGCCGGCAAAGCTGACTGACTCTTCAATAAATTGAGCCGATTCAAAGGGCAGATAGACCTCGACTCTCATCTGGCGCTCTAAACAGGCTTCTAGAAACAGGATATCGCCCCCACAAGCGAGTCCCGGCACGATCGCCAGATCTCCGGCATCAGCTTTTAGATTATC
>NZ_JASJFE010000707.1:0-8179 GCF_030067735.1 Microcystis sp. M53598_WE2
GATAACTGAATTATTGATTACTTCTCTAATACTATTATTTTAACATGAAATGTATCAACGAATACAGAAATCTCAGATCAAAAAAACAAAGATCGAAAAACATTGACTACTCACACATCAAGATAAATCCCTAGGTGTTTGGTCTTCTGAAATGATTGACCTCTGTTCCTAGAATTTAGAGGTTGAACGGACATAATTGCTCGGTAATTATTTTCAATAGTAATGAATCGACCTACTAACTCAACAAAGTAAACGAATTAACGATGAAACGAATTGCTCGAAAATCCGGGGAACTTGTCGGTTTGTTACCGAAAATTAACCCTGTCTGGTTAGCCTGTGTTCCCTTGTCTGCGATTATTTTTGTGGTTTGGAACGCGGCCGCACAGGCCCAGGATGCGAAACCCCTAACCCCCGAAGATGTCCAAAACGCCCTCAATACAATCTGGGTTTTAATTGCCGCCATCCTCGTGATCTTTATGAACGCGGGTTTTGCGATGCTAGAAACGGGATTCTGTCGCCAGAAAAATGCCGTTAACGTTCTCGCCAAAAACCTGATCGTTTTCGCCCTCTCCACCATATCATTTTGGGCGATCGGTTTCTCCCTGATGTTTGGGTCTGTCAGTAACGAATTTTTCGGTACAGGAGGTTGGTTCCTCAGCAGTAGCGATCCTGCCACCTACGCCATGCCGAAATATTTGCCCACTTCGGTGTTCTTCCTGTTCCAAGTCGCTTTCGCGGGAACGGCGGCAACCATTGTATCTGGGGCCGTGGCAGAACGGATTAAATTCGTCGATTTCCTCGTTTTTAGCTTAATTATCGTCGGTATCATGTACCCGATCACCGGTCACTGGGTTTGGGGTGGCGGTTGGTTAGCTGACCTTGGTTTTAAAGACTTCGCCGGTTCGACGGTGGTCCACTCGGTGGGTGGTTGGTCTGCTTTAACCGGGGCGGCAATTCTCGGGCCGAGAATGGGTAAATACATCAACGGTCGCACCAGTGCCTTACCCGGCCATAACATGAGTATCGCAACCCTGGGTTGTTTAATTCTCTGGATTGGCTGGTTCGGTTTTAACCCCGGTTCTGCTTTAGCGGTTAATGAAACTGTACCCTATATCGCTGTCACCACTAACCTCGCCGGGGCCGCGGGTGGCATTGCCGCTACCTTTACCGCTTGGGCGAAAGATGGTAAACCCGACCTTTCGATGATTATTAACGGTATTCTGGCCGGTTTAGTAGCCGTTACTGCCGGTTGTGATGGTGTATCCTATTGGTCGGCGGCAATCATCGGTTTAATTGCCGGTGTAGTCGTGGTTTACTCGGTGGCTTTCTTCGATAACCTGAAAATTGATGACCCCGTGGGTGCGACTTCCGTTCACCTTGTCTGTGGTGTGTTTGGAACTTTAGCCGTCGGTATCTTCAACAAAGATGCGGGTTTAATCACCGGTCAATTCCAACTGTTTATTAACCAAATTATCGGGATTGTGGCAGTAGGGGCATTTACCGTGATTGTTAGTGGTATTGTTTGGACAATCCTCAAGGCTACCCTCGGTATTCGTGTTACTCCCGAAGAAGAAATGGAAGGTTTGGATGTGGGTGAACACGGAATGGAAGCCTATAGCGGTTTCGTCAAGGAGTCCGATATCGTTGCCAGTGGCTATTATGCTTCCAGTGTTGACATGGAAACGCCCAGCAGTCGTTAGGTTAAACCTTGTAAAGATAGATTAATCTATCCCCGACAAAGTTAAAGAGAAAAGGAAGAAGGCCTCGCCCCGATGCGATCGGTGGCTATAATTGCCTTCTAAACCTTTTCTCTTTCGGTTTTTATCTCTTTCCAGACAGAAAAAATTAATCTTGCTACTAACCACCAACCGTCAATGAAAAAGATCGTAGGAATAACCATACTTTTGCTGGGACTAGGATTCAATTTCGGAGTTGCCCCGGTGTTTGCGGAAACCATCGCCGCCGCTCCCCCCAATCCGATTAGTGCTGGAGATACCGCTTGGATGCTGATCTCCTCAGCTTTAGTTTTATTAATGACCCCCGGACTGGCTTTTTTTTATGGGGGTTTAGTGCGTTCCCGTAACGTCCTCAACACCATGATGATGAGTTTGGTAGCCATGGGCGTCATCGGTGTAACTTGGGTGTTTTGGGGTTATAGTCTCGCTTTCGATGTCACCCCGGGTAAAAGTGGCTTTGGTGAAGGGATCGAAGCTTTTATCGGGGGACTAGATTGGATTTTTCTCAACGGTGTCACCGCCGCCGCACCTGACAATATCGGTTATGCACCCACCGTTCCCCATCAAGTGTTTATGGTCTATCAGATGATGTTTGCGATCATCACCCCGGCTTTAATTTCGGGTGCGATCGTGGAACGGGTTAACTTTAAAGCCTATTTTTGGTTTTTACTGCTTTGGTCCACCTTGATCTATTCTCCCCTAGCTCACTGGGTTTGGGGTAAGGGTTGGTTGGCAGCCACTGGGGCGCTGGATTTCGCTGGTGGAACCGTTGTTCACATTAGTTCCGGGATTTCCGCACTGGTGGCCGCCTGGATGATCGGTCCGCGGCGTAGTTTTGGTGTCCAAACCTATGCACCCCATAATGTGCCGTTTGTTCTCCTAGGTATCGGTTTACTCTGGTTTGGTTGGTTTGGTTTTAATGGGGGTAGCGCGCTTTCTTCTAGTTCGCTGGCAGCCACAGCTTTTGTTAATACCACGATCGCCGCTTCGGCTGGTGGTTTGACATGGATGCTTATAGAATGGATTTTACGGGGTAAACCGACGGCGATCGGTATTGCTAGTGGATTTTTAGGGGGATTAGTGGGTATTACTCCCGCTGCCGGTTATGTGCTGCCGATCGGGGCGATTCTCATTGGTTCGATCACTGCCCTTAGCTGTTTTTTTGCGGTTAGTCTGCGGGCAAAATTGCGCTTTGATGATTCTTTGGATACCTATCCTGTCCATGGTGTCGGCGGGACAATAGGGGCGCTGCTTACGGGGCTTTTTGCCACAAAAGCAGTTAATCCAGTCGGAAATGATGGTTTATTTTTTGGGAATCCGGGGTTACTGTGGACGCAATTTGTTGGCGTTGCCGCTACTTATATCTTTGCTGCCGTGGGTACTTTTGTTATCCTGAAAGTTCTCAGTCTATTTATGGAGCTGCGGGTTAAACCGAATACGGAAGCAGAAGGGTTAGATGTTCCTGAACACGGAGAGGAAGCCTACGGACAGGAATTCGAGTTTGGTAGCAGCTTTTCCTACCAAGAAAATTCTCCGACCACAAATCCTCGAGAAAATTATTAGCGATTCCAATCAGCTATCAGTCTGGCTAACAGAGGCGAAATTTCGTCTCTGTGAAACTGGGCTAAAAAATTCCGTTTTTGGTCGTCTTGTCTCTGTCACCGGGGATTGTGAGCCTGTCCGTCGCTGGCCAAGAATGCTCGATCGTTATTGTCCAGAGATTCTCCGAGACGGAGAAACTCTCTGCCAAGGCTTAATAATTGGCGATCGCTAAGGCGGATCAAGTTTGATCCAGATGGGCAAAACAGCAAAAAATTACCGATTCCTACTGACAAGAATCAAGAAATTTGTAAGCCAGCTAACTCAGTAATTGTGTAGGTGGGTCTGCCTTTAACTTCCTCGTAAATTCTGCCGATATATTCTCCTAGTATTCCGATGCTAATTAGCTGCACAGAACCCAGAAAAAATATAGCGATCATAATCGTGGCAAAACCCGTGATCGGTGAGTCCGGTTGCTGTAAACGCCAATATAATACTAACAGAGCCATAATCAAAGATATCAGGGCAGAAAATAATCCTAGATAGGTGGCAAAACGTAAGGGGACACGGGAAAAAGATACTAGGCTATTAATAGCTAAAGATAATGATTTGCTAAAGGTATATTTTACTTCCCCGGCAAAGCGCGCATCCCGCTCAAATTTAACCGCAGTTTGTGGAAAGCCAATCCAAGCGCGCAACCCACGAATATAACGATTTCTTTCTGGGAGAGAATTTAATAGATCTACTACCTGACGATCCATTAAACAAAAGTCTCCTGTATCGGCGGGAATATCCACATCTGCTAGTCTTTTAAGCAAACGATAAAAGAGATAGGCCGTCAGTTTTTTAAACCAACTTTCTTGTTTTCTTTTGGTTCTTTGGGCATAAACTACTTGATACCCCTCTTGCCATTTTTCAATCATCTGGGGAATTAATTCGGGCGGATCTTGCAGGTCGGCATCTAAAACAATAATTACTTGTCCTCGGCAAAAATTAAGTCCAGCAGTTACCGCCGCTTGATGACCAAAATTGCGGGCGAAACTGATATAACACACTCGTGAATCAGCTTTGTGCAGTTCTCGCAGCCGTTTTAAGGAACTATCTTTACTACCATCATTTACTAGGATTAATTCTACCGCCCCATCTAAATTATTCATGATGGCACTCACCCGGCGATACAGTTCGGCAATAGTTTCTTCCTCGTTATAGATGGGGACGATCAGAGAATATTTTAGCATTTGCATAATAATATTTGACCAGTAATTGATTGAAAAATCTGACTCCTAACTCAGAGAATTCTGCCGTCAATCTCTTTACTTAGCGAAGAAAATCCTCGATCGCCTGTCCCGTCTCTTCCGGTGCTTCTTCCGGTAAAAAATGACCACTGGCGATCGCCTGTCCAGTGACTTGATTAGCTCGCTGCTGCCAAAGAGCGATCACATCGTATTGACGTGCAATGAAACCTTTTTCTCCCCAAAGAACCAAGAGGGGAGAGGAAATTTTCCGGTCTAAATCCTGACGATCATGCTCTAAATCGATGGTAGCGGCGGCCCGATAATCGGCACAAGTGGCGGTTATTGTCCTTAAATCTCGAAAACAACGCTGATATTCCCCCAAAGCTTCCTCTGTAAAAGCGCTAAAATCTCGCCCCCAACTTTGCAAGCAATGTTGTAGATAATAATCGGGATTAGCAGCGATCAGGGTTTCGGGAAAAGGGGAAGGCTGAATCAAGAAAAACCAATGATAGTAGGCAGTGGCAAAAGTTTTATCAGTCGCCTCGTACATCGCCAGCGTCGGGGCTATATCGAGTAAAACGAGTTTTTTTACCTTTTCGGGAAAATCAAGGGCGAGACGGTGGGAAACTCGCGCCCCTCGATCGTGGCCGATTAGATAAAACTCCTGATAACCCAATTTTTCCATCAGCAACACCTGATCGAGGGCCATGACTCGCTTGCAATAATTGCTAGAATCCTCTAGGGGTAAGGGTTTATCGCTATCCCCGTAGCCGCGCAGATCCGTGGCGATAACCGTAAAATTAGCCCCTAATCGGGGGACGATTTTATGCCACATTTGATGGGTTTGGGGATAACCATGGAGCAAAAGCAGCGGAAAACCGCGCCCACCTTTGACACCATTGATAGTAATGCCATTAACTTCTAGCTGAAATTTCCGAAAATTTGTCAGCATTTTTGCCTCCTGTCACTTTGGGGAAAGATAATTGCATCATCTGGCAAAAGTGACCCAATCAGTAAAGTTTTTTCACTATAGCCGCTCAAGCCGCTGCTTTTCTGGTAGATTAAAACCATTGGGTTGCTCAAAAATCAACGAGTTAAGCAGTAATTTGATTATGATCTCGATTATCTATTCCGATGAATTTCTCGATCACGATACAGGTATTTACCATCCCGAAAAAGCGGCGCGTTTAACGGCAATTGTCGAGGCTTTAAAACAAACAGAATGGCAGTCAAAATTAACATGGCATTTACCGACACCGCTCGAAATTCGTGACGAAGTACTCCCTTTGATCAAACAAGTTCATAATCAAGATTATGTTGATATATTGCGGCGAATTTGTCAACAGGGTGGGGGAAGATTGGATGCAGATACTCCCGTTTCTGCCCGTAGTTACGATGTGGCGTTACTAGCGGTTAGTGGCTGGTTAGATGGGGTAGATCGAGTCTTATCCACCGGCGATCCTGCCTTTATTTTAGCCCGTCCTCCCGGGCATCATGCCACTTCTAATTATGGCATGGGTTTCTGTCTGTTTTCTAATGCTGCTATTGCCGCCTATTATGCTTTAGAAAACAAAAGAGTGCAAAAAGTAGCGATTCTCGATTGGGACGTACATCACGGCAATGGCACCCAGGATATAGTTGAAAATCATCCCCAGATTGCCTATTGTTCTCTCCATCAATTCCCCTTTTATCCCGGCACGGGAGAAGCGAGAGAAACAGGTGAGTTTAATAATGTTTTGAATATTCCCTTACCGGCGGGAAGTACCATTAAAGATTATCAAGAACATTTTGAGGGGCAAGTCATACCTTTTCTGAAAAATTTTCAGCCGGATTTAGTGATTGTTAGTGCTGGATATGATGCCAATCAAGCGGATCCTCTGGCGGGAATTTGTTTACACCCACAAGATTATGGAATTTTAACCAAATACCTCTTAACTCTCAATAAACCGCTGCTTTTCGGCTTAGAAGGTGGTTATGATTTAGAAGCTTTAGCGGCTTCCGTCGTCGCCACCTTAGAAGCTTTGCTCTGATCCTATTCCGGGTAATCGTTACATTTCTTTAAAAAGATTGGTAACAAAGTGATGGAATGCGGTAAGGTAAACGATCGATAGAAAAAAACCCTTGACCTAGTTGCCTTTTAAGATTATGAACTCGCTTGCGCCACACCTAAAAGCCAAAGCCCTCAAGCCTAATAGTCGTCGTCCTGCCAAAGAATTGTGTAGCGAGTGCGGACTTTGTGACACTTATTATATTCACTACGTTAAAGAAGCTTGTGCTTTTCTCAATCAACAAATCGCCGATTTAGAAGCAGCAGCACACGGCAAAAGTCGCGACTTAAATCAGGAAAATGATCTCTATTTTGGCGTTCATCAAGAGATGATGGCTGCCAAGAAAAAACAAGCTATTCCCGGGGCGCAATGGACGGGAATTGTCAGTACAATTGCCTGTGAAATGCTCGATCGTGGTTTAGTAGAAGGGGTGGTTTGTGTGCAGAATACCGCCGAGGATCGCTTTCAACCGCAACCGATTCTCGCCCGTACCACGGAAGAAATTCTCGCCGCTAAAGTTAATAAACCGACTCTTTCTCCCAATTTATCAGTCCTAGAAGAAATTGAAAAATCGGGCATGAAACGGTTATTAGTTATCGGAGTTGGTTGTCAAATTCAAGCCCTAAGAGCAGTAGAAAAAAAATTAGGCTTGGAAAAATTATATGTCTTAGGAACTCCCTGCGTCGATAATGTCACCCGCTCAGGACTGCAAAAGTTTCTAGAAACTACCAGTCGTTCCCCAGAAACCGTGGTTCATTACGAATTTATGCAGGATTTTCGGGTACACTTTAAACACGAAGATGGCTCGATCGAAATGGTTCCCTTTTTTGGCTTAAAAACTAATAAATTAAAAGATGTTTTTGCCCCTTCCTGTATGACTTGTTTTGATTATGTTAACTCCCTTGCGGATTTGGTTGTGGGCTATATGGGCGCACCTTTTGGCTGGCAATGGATTATGGTTCGTAATGATACGGGCAAGGAAATGTTAGAGTTAGTTAAAGACCAATTAGATACCCAAGATGTTATGTCTAGTGGTGATAGAAAACAGGCGGTACAAAATAGTATTCCTGCCTACGATAAAGGTGTAACCTTGCCGATGTGGGCGGCAAAAATGATGGGAGTAGTAATTGAAAAAATCGGGCCTAAAGGTTTAGAATATGCTCGCTTTTCCATCGATTCTCACTTTACCCGTAATTACCTTTATGTTAAACGTAATTATCCTGAAAAATTAGCGGCTCATGTTCCTGAATATGCTAAAAAGATTGTGGAACAGTATAAATTGCCCGATTAATTAGGGTATGCTGAAAAAGTAGGGGACCAGCATTCGGATAGGAAATCTACGGTTTCAACCATAGGTTATCCCCCGAATGTTCACCCCTTCTTCGACAATCTCTTATCAGTTATCAGTTATCAGTTATCAGCTATCAGTTATCAGTGAGCAGTGAGCAGTGATTAATTCAATCATAGTCGATGATGGTGGGTTACTGGACTAGGTAATAGGTGTAGGGGTAATTCATGAATTACCCCTACAATAACGTTTGTCTGGATGTTGTCAAATTTTCTCTTGACAAAGGCGACTTGACAGGATACTATATTCATAATGGAAAATCCGTGCGCCTAC
>NZ_JASJFE010000305.1:0-7115 GCF_030067735.1 Microcystis sp. M53598_WE2
ACTTTTTCCCTGAAAATTAGGTAATTGACCCCTTCAAAATCGGTAAAACCCTACACCCTACACCCTGCCCCCACGAAAAACTTTTTGCCGCAAACCCTAATTATGACGATTGCCATCATAATGAATTCTTGCCCCGGCCCATTGCAATTTTTCCTGTAGAGTCTGATAAAAAGAATAGCTTTCCCGCAGGATAATAAATTGGGCAAATTTTTCGGCTTTGGTAACTCCCACCCATTGCCCAGGCCAAATAGAAGTGGCTAAAGCGCCATCCATCCAGAGTTTAGTGTTCAATTCGTAGTCTCCCAGAGGCCAAATACTGACCAGAGATGCCGGGGGAATGACAATCGGCCGACTGGAGAGACTCAAGGGACAAATCGGGGTGACAGCGATCGCTTCCATGCCGGGGTGTATAATCGGGCCATTAGCGGAAGCGGTGTAACAGGTGGACCCCGTGGGAGTAGCCACTAATAGGCCGTCCCCTTGGTACTGATCTACTACTTCCCCGTCCACTTCGATTTCGAGGATCGAGGTGGGCATCCTATCGATACTAGCGGGTTTCACACACATCTCATTCAGGGCATAAAATGCCTCGCTCACTGCCTGGGGGTTTATTTTATCCCCTTCATAGATTCTGGCCGTTAACATCATCCGTTGTTGTACCGCGTAGTGATCGGATTGTAAACGCTCCCAGACCGTCTCCGTATCTTGGAAAATCTCAAAAGGTTCCGTTAAAAATCCCAGATGGCCGCCGACATTCACCGCTAAAATTGGAATGTCTTGCTGAGCTAAATAGCGAGCGGCGGCTAAAATGGTTCCATCTCCGCCCAAAACGATGGCGAGGTCGATTTTTTCCGATGCTGAGGCTAAAAATACTGGATAGGGATTATCTTTAAAGCCACTGGGTCCCATTAAAACTTTACACTGACGGGCTTCTAACTGTTTAGCGCATTTTTCCGCCCATGCTTTACTTTGGGGATGGTTGGCCTTATGGGCGATGATTACTTGTTTTAACTGCACGGAGTTGAGACCTTGTTCGGAGGTTATTAGGGGTCGAGAAGGTCGTCACCGACCTCCCCTCCCATTCAGAACTGTGCGTGATACTTTCGCATCACACGGCTCCTAGTTTGACTGTTCCCTTGTTAAGGATGCCGCTTGACTTCTTTTGGTTAGCCTTGTATTATCTGGGTTGACTAGGTGTCAAACTAGATGATTTTAGGCTTTCATCAGATGCCGATTTATCATCGTGGCAGTGGCGGTGTAGTAATTGAAGGTTCTTATATTCATCCTTTCCGCCTAGGCTTAGAGGGTGAATGTGGTCAACTTCAATTAAATCCGATGGGGTGAAATACTGCCCACATCGGCTACACTTGCCTTGTTGCTTCTTAAGTAGTTTGGCTACTCTTGTCGGTGTGTCGATTGCTTGTCCTCGTCTGGTCGCCCAGTAAGTCCAATTTCCGTCAAATGGTGATGCGTCGGGGCGTACTAGGGTATGTCTGACCTTTGGTGTCCAATTATGTTTCCATAGATAGAGACCATCTTTGGTTTTGAATAACCAAGATTCGTGTCTTTCTTTCCCGTTGCTGAGTTTAATTGTACCCGGTCTGAAATAGTTACTCAGCTTTTTGTAGTTCGCTTTACCACATCTTGATACTGTCCATGCCCTTAACATTAACCAGATTGTGTAATCTAGTTTATTGAAGGTATCTGAGGATACTACTCCTGAGTAGTAGTTAGCCCAACCTCTAATGATTGGGTTTAGTCGACTAATCAGGGCTGATTGAGGTGCTGTTTTGTGTTTTTTGATTACACCTTTAATCGCTTCTGTGTGGGCTTTAACTGCTTTTTGACTGGGTTTAATGAGGGTTTTGTGACCAATTAATCGGCTTCCTCTCCCTCCTGTTTTCCCAGATTTGTATTTTCCTACTGGATATTGCCTGATGTTGAATCCTAAAAAATCAAAACCGGGTTCTTCCATTTTTCCATTGTACTCAATGGGGTTGAGTGTGTGACACACTCTGGTTTTTTCTGGTTTGAGTTCTAATCCTATCGGTTTTAACCATTCGGAGATGGCAGTTTGGCACTGTTCAATGATTTCGAGTGATGGGGAAATCACTACAAAGTCATCGGCGTATCTTATGAGAACAGCTTGATTAGTGTCTTTCTTTTTGGGAAATAACGTTTCAGTTAGTCTTGCCATTCCATCCAGTGCGATGTTGGCTAGTAGTGGACTTATTACCCCTCCTTGTGGTGTCCCTGTTTCTGTTTCTTCAAATACACCGTTATCCAATACTCCTGCTTTGAGCCATTGTTTAATGTCTTTTTTCAGGGAACTTGGACAATGAATTTTTGACAGTAAAAAGTTGTGATTAATTCGGTCAAAACACTTAGCAATATCGGCATCTAATACAAAGTAGCTACCTGTATTGATAGTGACGTATATCCTTGATATAGCGTCATGGGCAGACCTTCCCGGTCGGAAACCATAGCTAGTTCCTTCCATTTTTGACTCCCATTCTGGTTCGAGTGCCGATTTAATCAACGCTTGTCTAGCTCTGTCTTTAATGGTAGGTATTCCTAATGGGCGTCTTTCATCCCTGCCGGGTTTAGGAATCCATACCCTTCTTAGCGGTTTTGCTTTCAGTGTTCCCTTGATTTCTTCGGTTAGATTTAGCCTTTGTTCTGGGAATATTGCTATCACTCCATCGACTCCTGCTGTTTTCTTTCCTTGATTATCTTGGGTTACTTTGCGAACTACTAATAGACGAGCATAGTATGATTTCACCAATAGACGTTGCAACCTTCTAACCTTTGCATCCTGTCCCGATTTAGCCGCTTGGTATATCCTCTTTTGGAGCTTGAAAACATATCTTTGGACTTTTGCCCAACTGATGTTTTTCCATACATTCGTAGTCTTAGTGGTTTTCGGTTTCCCGAACCCTTTACCTTCTCTCGCTTTCGTCATATAGACTCCTACTAGACTCTATCCTTACATTCAAACCGTAACCCGTCAGCATATCCTAACTATTACCGTTAGGCGTTGGCTTTTGGTCACATCTCACACCCTTTAAGGCTTGCGCTTACACTTATCGCTACTGGGTATTTCGACCGATACTCAGAGCCTAAAAGGGCTTATCACGTTCCGTTTATATGGGCATTCCATCTTTAGATTTATCCTATCCACCGGGGTACTTTAACAGGTCTGTGTAAGTGAAGTATAGAAGTCCTTACTTTTCCCCTTATTCCTTTGAACGCAGTGTTTCAACCTATTTCACTGCTTAGTTATTACGATGGTTCAGGTCAGACATTCGGCTCACGCCTAATCATGGATGGTTGGCAGTGGTCTCGATTCTGGTGTTGGGTTACACCTCGGAGCCTTCCGTTCCCCGCTTCAGTCCCAGAATTGTGATTTTCTGAATCTGGGGGTGGCTATCGCCGTTACTCTCACCTTTGTAGCAATTGTAAATAATTGTTACAAAGTGTTTTGACCTTGAGTCCCCTTGCCTAGCTTGGTATCAGGTGATACTAAACGTCGGGACATATAAACAGTTATAAGGTTGGTCAGGGTTGACCTCTTAGATTCAGTCAGGGGACTGAAGACCTTACTAGGCGGTTATTTCAGGCATTTCAGCCCTATTTCATGCCTAAACGTTTCGCACCTATATTTTTAACAATAGCAAGACCGGGCAGATCGGGTGAAAAGTAAAAAGTAAAAAAGGGGTTGGGGGAAGAACCTCGGCCTGACTGTAGCCAATTTGACAGAATTAATCGATAGATAAGGGTAGATGGAATTAACTAGGGTTTGCTGAAAAAGTACGGGCGAAGCATTCGGATAGAAAATCTATGGTTTCACCGATAGGTTATTGCCCGAATGCTTCGCCCCTACAGGACGCGGGCCGATGAAGACGCAATGTTTTGAAGGACGATTCTCTCAAAATCTTGCACCTGTTCCGCGAGAAAAGCCACAAAACTCTTACCTTGCCTACATTTCACATTTATTCAGCAAGCCCTAACTAGGATAAGCTGGCAGGTTTTAGCAATCTTATTCCCTTTTTTCCCTGTAACTGCTGTATCTGTGCGACTTTTTCCCAATTATCTCCCTCAACACCCCTACCACTTAATTTCCCCGCAAGGTTATAATTGTATTAAGATGTGTAACAATTCTCTGGCAAACTCTTGACAAAGGATAACAAATCTGCTCTCCCAAAAAACAGGAAAGGTTTTATTTCTATGACATTAATTCAAACCGCCCAATTATCGCTGGAAACCTCGGCTTTAGCCTTTTTTAAGCAGACAGAAGGACGCTGGCAATCCCAGAGACGTTATTACACCCTCACTCAAGAAACGGAACCCCAAGAAGTTATCAGCGCCATCGAGATTAAATATTTACCCCAAGGCAGCGAACCATTAATTCAACTTGCCCGTTTACATAATCTGGAAGATATAGCTTTATTAGGTGGCACGGAAGTGACTTGGCAAAGTAATTATCTGCGTCCCCAGAGTAAAAAACCCTCCAACGGTTCGACTATATTCGGCATTTTAGATAATATTCTCTATCGCGATCGGGGATTTGCGACGGATAAACCCGTTAGTGCCATTTATACCTTTCCTAACCCCTCTACTCTCTGTCTGAGAACAGAATACGCCGGTTCTGTCTTTGAAGAAGAAATTAAACTCATCGGTCAACAATATCGCACCCGACAAACTATTATCTCTCGCGCCGGTCAAGAATTGATGATCGGTCAATATCTAGAAAAACGGGTCAATTAGTCAAAAAATCGGCGGCTATTCCCAGAATTTTGACTTCTATCCTAGTAATAGGGCTGAAATCAAATCAGCCCTTCCCTTAACTCCCCTTTAAACCGGGGTTAAATTGTCTTGATTCTGACTAGCGAGAAACTTCTCTAATTCCGTAATCGCATCGGCATCGACTTTAGTTTGCATGGGACAGAATTTCGGTCCACACATCGAACAAAACTCCGCCGTCTTATAGATATCTGCGGGTAAAGTCTCATCGTGGTATTCCTTAGCGCGATCGGGATCCAAGGATAACTGAAATTGACGATTCCAATCGAAATTATAACGAGCAATGGAGAGTTCATCGTCACGATCCCGCGCTCCGGGACGATGACGGGCGATATCTGCCGCATGAGCCGCTATTTTGTAGGCAATTAAGCCATTTCGCACATCTTCAGCGTTGGGTAAACCGAGATGTTCTTTCGGGGTGACATAACATAACATCGCCGTCCCGTACCAACCCGCCAGAGCCGCCCCGATCGCCGAAGTGATATGATCGTACCCTGGAGCAATATCGGTGACAAGGGGACCAAGAACATAGAAAGGTGCTTCGCTACACTCCTCCATTTGTTTTTTCACATTAAATTCAATTTGATCCATGGGAACATGGCCAGGCCCTTCCACCATCACCTGTACATCGTGTTCCCAAGCGCGGCGCGTCAGTTGGCCGAGGGTTTTTAATTCCGCTAATTGGGCCGCATCGGAAGCATCGTGGGTACAACCGGGACGCAGGGAGTCACCGAGACTAAAAGAAACGTCATAACGCTTGAAAATCTCGATAATTTCATCGAAATGGGTGTAGAGAGGATTTTGCTTGTGGTGGTGCAGCATCCACTTAGCAATAATACCACCGCCCCGGGAGACAATCCCGGTCAGACGGGTTTTGACTAAAGGCAGGTGTTCGATGAGGATTCCCGCGTGAATCGTCATATAATCTACCCCTTGCCCGGCGTGTTTTTCGATAATATGGAGGAAATCTTCGGGGGTGAGTTTTTCAATATTGCCGTGAACGCTTTCCACCGCTTGATAGATGGGTACAGTACCGATGGGGACAGGAGAAGCATTGATAATCGCAGTGCGAATTTCGTCCAAATTACCGCCACCGGTGGAGAGATCCATCACCGTATCCGCGCCGTATTTGACCGCTAGGTGTAATTTTTCCAGTTCTTCGTTAATATTCGAGGAGTTAGGGGAAGCCCCGATATTAGCATTAACTTTACACTTAGAAGCAATACCGATCGCCATAGGTTCGAGGTTGAGGTGATTGATATTAGCGGGAATAATCAGTCTTCCTCGGGCGATTTCGCTGCGAATCAATTCGGGAGAGAGATTTTCCCGTTTTGCCACATAAGCCATCTCTTCGGTAATTATCCCCTGACGGGCGTAGTGCATTTGCGATACATTTGCTTGTCCGCGCCGGGGGGCAACCCATTCTTGTCTCATAATTTTATTTCCTCTGTAAACAGCTTCCCTACGCTGGAATTACCCAGTCTCAGGTTCTAAGGGTCTTTCTCAGCCTGATTGCCTCAGACACCCCTAGCTATGACGGCAATTGTACCACTGTTGAGGACTGAGGAGATAAAGCTTAAGATTGTTGTTTGATTGGGCAGTTAGGCTAAAACCCACTTAGACCCCCTACAATAAACTTCTTAGGTGACGAATACTTAAATTTTCCACAATTGGGAAAAATTCGGATTAGGAAATCCAGAAAGTACCCGCCCTGGTTCGAGCCTAAACAAGCTCGAATTATCCGCAAAGCGTCGGGATTTTACGTTTCGGTTTCCTTCCAATCTACGGAATTAGTTCCCGATATGACAGTGGGGAAGACCTGTTTAGGAATTGACGCGGGGATTGAGAGTTTTGTCGCTACTTCACGAGGAGATTTAATCAAAGCCCCTCGATTTTTGTTGAAAGTACAGAGTAAGCTTAAATTGCTACAAAGACGCTTGAAACATCAAGTCAAAGGCTCAAACAATTGGTTAAAACTCCAAGAGAAGATAGCAAGATTACATGAAAAAGTGTCTAATACTCGTAGAGATTGGCATTTTAAGTTAGCTCATTACCTTTGCGATTTTGCTGATAATATCTTTGTTGAAGATATTAACTTCGTTTCGTGGTCTAGAGGGATCGCTAGAAAACAATCTCTGGATTCGGGTATCGGTAGTTTTATTAACGAGATACTACCGTTTGTTGTTTGGAAACGGGAGCATCTCACCTTTGCAATGAGCATAAATACTTAGTGGAAAAATAGGCTTTTCGAGGGTAATTCTTGTTTTAATTCTCCATGTACGCAGTCTTTAAAAGCCTCTATTTCGTTCCAA
>NZ_JASJFE010000279.1:0-3919 GCF_030067735.1 Microcystis sp. M53598_WE2
CTATCCCGACGCACCCCCAGCGATTAAAAAAGGCGATGACGAAATTAGCGATATTCTCCTCCCCGATTTAACCCTAACTCCCAGACAAATTTTTGCCAAGGCCCGATTAAGTTAATGCCCTACAGTCTCGTTATAAGCGATCGCCCCGATCTGAAAATTCCCGCTCGATTGTCCTATCACTTCGGTTGAAAATTGACCATGACTCTTATATCTTCTAAACCCCTCACTTTACCAGAATTTTTCTCACTAACCGCTCCCGATGGCGATATTACCTATGAATTAGTCGATGGAGAAGCTATCCCAAAAATGTCACCGAAATTCTTTCATTCTCGTTTAACTGGTGCTTTATTTCTCGTACTCGATCGCTGGAATCAAGGACGGGGAGAAGTGGGAATCGAATGGGCGATCATTCTCAGCAAAAACGATCAAGATTGGTGTCCCGTTCCCGATCTTCTCTACATTTCCCCGGAAAGGTTAGGAGATATTCCCCTCACCGATGAAGCTTGTCCCGTTCCCCCGGAATTAGTCATCGAAATTATTTCTCCGGAACAATCTTTCAGCAGCCTGAGCGAAAAAGCCGTGGACTACCTAAAAGCGGGAGTCAGTCGCGTCTGGATCGTCGATCCCCGGGCCAAGCAGATCACGATTTTCTATCCCGATGCACCCCCGGCGATTAAAAAAGGCGATGACGAGATGAGCGATATTCTCCTCCCCGATTTAACCCTAACCCCCAGACAAATTTTTGCCAAGGCCCGATTAAGTTAATGCCCTACAGTCTCGTTCTCAATCTCACACCCCGATCGCCGATCTATCCGAATTTTCTCACCGGACGACACCTTCACGCGCTATTTCTTACCCTTGTCAGTAGTGTTGATCAGGAATTAGGGAAAATTCTACACACAGCCGAGGCAGATAAAGCCTTCACCTTATCGCCACTACAGATGCAATCCGGGGGAAAAACGATAAATTCCCCGCAGTGGCGATACGAACGGCCAATCGCCCCCGAAACTCCCTGCTGGTGGCGGATTTCTCTGCTCGATGACCGATTATTCGGTAAATTAACCTCGCTCTGGTTGAATCTCAATCCAAAACACCCCTGGCATCTCGGTTCCGCCGATCTGGTTATCACCAGCGTCCTCGCCACCCCACAATCGGTTCAACCCTGGGCGAACTCTTGTACTTATCAATACCTGTATGAAAACGCCTCGGAAACGAATCGGGAATTTGATTTCCTTTTCGCTACCCCCGTCACCTTCCGGCAGGGAAAATTCGATAGTGCCTTACCGACGCGGGAACTGGTGTTTAATAGCCTTCTCAATCGTTGGAATCGCTATAGCGCTATCCCCTTCGATTCCATCGCCCTAGACTCGATTTTCCCCAGTTTCTTCGATATTCAAACGAAATTAGCCGACGAAGCCTATAAAAACCAGTCGTTCGGTTGTGTAGGCGAGATTCACTATCGTCTTTTGGGAGAGGTGGAACCCGCAAAGATTAAAGCGATTAATGTACTGGCGGATTTTGCCCTCTATGCGGGAGTGGGACGGAAAACCACCATGGGGATGGGGATGACTCGCAGAATTGCTAAGGAGAAAAGATAGCCATGGATGAATCTGACTACATACCGATCGCCGCTCTCAACCATTACGCCTACTGTCCCCACCGTTGTTGGAGAATGTTCGTCGCCGGGGAATTTCTCGATAATAGCTACACGATCGAGGGAACAAATTTACACGAGCGAGTTCACACCGTCGGGGCGGGAAACCGCGAGGAAATATGGCAAATTCGGGCGATCTGGCTTAAATCAGACAATTACCGTCTCATCGGTAAAGCCGATCTGATCGAGTCCCACGACGGTGAATTTATCCCCGTGGAATACAAACGGGGCAGTAAAGGCGAATGGGATAACGACGAGTTGCAGGTGTGCGCTCAAGCCATCTGTTTGGAAGAAATGACTGGAAAAAGGCTAGATACTGGCTATATCTACTATGCCAGTTCTCACCAGCGTCAACCGGTGGCGATCGATCTTGCTCTACGGCAACGGGCGATCGCTACGATCCGAGCAGTTGAAACCCTGATCCAGACGGGAAAAATGCCCCCGGCGGTCTATTCACCCCGCTGCAAGGGATGCAGTTTGTTCGATCGCTGCTTGCCCCGATTAACCGAAAAAGTCCAACGATATCGAGAGGAAGACTAAAAAATATGGGAACGGTATATGTGACGAGAGAAGACGCATTTCTCGGCAAAAATGACGAGCGTTTAACGGTTAAAGCATCCAAGGAAACGATCCTCGATGTACCTCTATTGAACGTGGAAGGAGTGGTGATTTTCGGACGGGGTTCAGTTTCTCCCGCATTGGTGATCGAATTGTTGGAACGTCATATTCCCCTGAGTTTTGTCACTGCCACGGGAAAATATCTCGGTAGATTGGAGCCGGAGATGACCAAAAATATTTTCGTTCGTCGAGCGCAATGGCAGGCCGCCGGCGATTCTCCGAAAGCCATTCATTTAGTGCGGGGATTCGTCCGCGGCAAGCTGAAGAATTACCGCAACATTCTGCTCCGTCGTCAACGCGATCGAAAAGAGTTGGATTTACAAACGGCGATCGCTTGTCTGGAAGCAGCGATCGGATCGATCGAAACAACCTCGGCGATCGATTCTCTCCGGGGGTTAGAGGGAGCGGGAAGCGCAGCCTATTTCAGTTGTTTTGATTCCTTAATTCTCGGTGATACTTTTACCTTTGCCTCGCGTAACCGTCGCCCCCCGCGAGATCCGGTCAATTCTCTTTTGAGTCTGGGTTATGCGTTATTGCGCCATGACGTGCAGAGTGCGATCAATTTGGTCGGTTTTGACCCCTATCTCGGTTATCTTCACTATCAACGCTACGGTCGCCCCTCGCTGGCACTAGATCTGATGGAAGAATTTAGAGCGATCGTCGTTGATGCCGTGGTTCTCAATGGGGTCAATCATCCTTATCTTACCCCCGAACATTTCACCACCGAACCCTTAAGCGGTGCGGTTTCCTTGACGAGAGAAGGTTTACAGATTTTCCTGCGCTTGTACGAACAGAAGAAACAATCGAAGTTTAAGCATCCAGTAATGGGTAAACAGTGTACTTATCAAGAAGCTTTCGAGATTCAGGCCCGACTAATGGCGAAATATCTGATGGATGAGACGGATAAGTATCCACCCTTGATTTTAAAGTAGATAGAGGCGGTCATGTATTTTGTTGTCAGTTACGACATTTCCGATGATAAGCGACGAACCAAAATTCACAATACGTTAAAGTCCTACGGCCAACGGGTGCAGTATAGTGTTTTTGAGTGCGATCTAACCGATACCCAGTACGCTAAGCTGCGCGGGCGCTTGAGTAAGTTGATCAAACCCGATACCGATAGCATCCGCTTTTATTTTCTCTGCGCCTGTTGTCGGGGTAAAGTGGAACGCATCGGTGGTGAGTTACCCCGGGATAATACAATTTTTTTTGTTTAGCTCGGTTGCGCTTCTGGGTAGCTGTAAAAATTCTTAACTATTATGTGGTGGCTGAAAAGCTTATAGGATATAGATTCGAGATGATTTTCCTTTCCAACGCGGGGCGCACCTTATCCCGTAAGGTTTTGCGGGGTCTTGAAGAACTGGGTCACTTGCTGTATGATTGGTTTATTGCGGGTGCGGCGCATACGAACCTTGAAAATCCCATAACGTATAGCTTTTACCACTGGGCGGTTCCAATTAATCTTAAACCCTATTAGGGATTGAAACGACCAGAATCCCCTTTTTATTTTTCCGCCAATTCGTTCCAATTAATCTTAAACCCTATTAGGGATTGAAACGAAACGCTGAAACCTTTGCATATCAAGGGTTTCCAAGTTCCAATTAATCTTAAACCCTATTAGGGATTGAAACCTCATCAGACGAATCA
>NZ_JASJFE010000740.1:0-6496 GCF_030067735.1 Microcystis sp. M53598_WE2
ATCGCCGAACGCGGGGTGCAGTTAGTGGGAACCGCCCACGGCAATCAACTGGAAAATTTAATTAAAAACCCGACTTTATCGGATTTAGTTGGGGGAATTCAAGCAGTAACTCTCGGAGACGAAGAAGCACGCCGCCGGGGTTCCCAAAAAACCGTTTTAGAACGCAAAGCACCCCCCACCTTTGAGATTGCCATCGAAATGTTGGAACGTCAGCGCTGGGTCATCCACGAGGACGTATCCACCACGATCGACCAACTGCTGCGGGGACGGGAAGCAATTGCCCAAATCCGTTGGGTAGATGAGGAGGGGAAAGTACAGGTAGCTCAGGAAGAACCAAAACCGGAAAACCTCACCCCTTTGCGCGGCAATTATCTGCCAGAAATGGATAAACCCAAGGGATGGCGGGCCGATGGCCGGATGACTCCCGTGGCCCGTTTCGGTGCAGGCGGACTCAACCGGGAAAACGATTTTGATCGCCTCCTCGAACAATCCTGGCTGCAGGAAGAACCGGAAACGGAAAAAGTCCGCGTCCCCGGTCCCAATGGCGAAGATTGGCCGGTTTATGTCTATCCCTACGGAGTCAGTCGCGCCCCGATCGAACAGGTAGTACAGGCCCTAGATTTGCCGATCGTTTTGACCAAAGATTTACAGGAGGCCGACGCAGTGCTGGCCCTGCGTTCCCACGTTAAAAATCAGTCAAAATTGCGGCAAATTGCCAAAGTAAGACAAATTCCCATCCACGGCATCAAATCCAATACCCTGCCCCAAATTTCTCGCGGTTTAAAGCGGATTTTGGGCATTGATGACCCGATGAATCAGGAAGGTGCGGATATGCGTTTATTTGCCCGCAGCGGTAGCGATGACGAGATCGAAGCTTTGGAGGAAGCCCGGTTAGCGGTGGAACAAATCGTTATCCCTACCGGCCAACCGGTGGAGTTACTGCCGCGATCGGCGAAAGTGCGGAAAATGCAACACGAATTAGTGGAACATTACCGTCTCCAATCCGATAGCTTCGGAGAGGAACCGAATCGCCGTATTCGCATCTATCCAGCTTAGGAGTCGGGAATTTGAAGCGACGCACGCTAATTATTATGGGTACGGGGGCGGCGATCGGTGCGGTGGCCGTCCGGATTGTCCATCGTCCCCAATCGGCGGCGGAATTGCGGGCTAAAATGCCCCTAGCTGCAAGAATTAAGCTCTGTCTCGATCTGGCTAAGATTAAACTAGCTACCACGATCGACTATCTCGATAGTTATGCCCGTCGGGGAATTCTCTATCCCTATCTTACCCATCCAGAGCCATCGGGTTTTAATTTCTTCAATTGGCTACGGAGGAGGAATAGTCCCACCCCCGGCACTTGGAAGTTAGAAAAGGCTGATTTTTGGGCAGCCGGAGCTTTTGCTGCTTTATTATGGAAAATTGCTGACTTAGAATCAAACCCTATGGATGCGGGATTTTGGGCAGCTGCCGCGAAAAAATGGAGCGATCCCTTAAAAGAAGCGAGTTTGAAGAACAAAGACATCGCTCTCAATAATGTGCTGGTGTTTGCTCCTTGGTTTGAGTCGGGACGGGGACAGGAAAAACAGGCAGCTTTAGAGATAACTTTACAGTCCGCCAGACAACTAGCGCAACCTTTTCAGGATGGCAAAGGGAGTTATCACACCGATATCGGGACTTTTGGCTGGTTACGCAAGGCCGATCGCACCGATCAGCAAGAACATTGGCAGGTTTTTATCGACCATACAATCAATATAGAACAACTGCTCTGGGCAAGTCTCCACAATTCTGACCCCAAGGAAGCAAAAGATTGGCAAGAAAAGGCCCTTTCCCACATCCGCACCATTAGCCGCACCTTTGGGGCTAACCGTCGCCCGGGTAAAACGGGAACTTGGCAAAGAGGGTATTTTGATCAAAATGTCAACTCTCCCACCTATAGAAATTTCTTATTTAATGAGGGAAAACAGGGCTGGCGCGATGATAGCACTTGGTCCCGGGGTCAAGCTTGGTTTATTTATGCTGCCACGACGGCCTATATTTACACCGGCGATCCAGAAATGTTAACCATTGCCAAGGATGCCATTAATTATTATCTGGACAATTTGCCCGATCGCTGGCCCGGTGGACAAAGACGCGCCGGGGATTTTATTCCTCCCTGGGACTTTGATTATGCCTTGCAAAAAAATGCCGCTACGGAAAAGGATTCTTCGGCAGCGGCGATCGCTGTGGCGGGGATGATTCGCTTATTAAAAGCTTTACCCAGCAGTGATCCTAGTTATGGAACCTATCGAGAGGCGATCGATAATACTCTCTTGAATTTGACTTCTTTTGCCTATTTTCCCGACGAAACCGCCCCAGAGATGAGTTTATTGCGTCATGGTTGTTATCATCATCCCGCCGCGATTCAACCCAGCCAAATCTATGATACGGGTTTAATTTGGGGAGACTTGTTTTTTATAAATGCTTTGGCTGAATACCAAGATTTACCCGCTACTTAGGGCTGGCTGAATAAATCTAAAAACCTTGTTGGATAATATCTTTAGACTTTTTGTCAATCAAAAAGTACCGGCCCTGGGAGTGATCAGGGGGAAAATTCCGGGACTTTTTCCCTGAAAATTAGGTAATTGACCCCCTCAAAATCGGTAAAACCCACACCCTGCCCCTAGGAAAAACTTTTTGCCGCAAACCCTAAATATAACTTAACTCAGTAAAAAAGACTTATTCGGATGGACAAGAAAGCCTTTTTTCAGCGCTTCTCGTCCTAATAACATCCGAAAACCCATGACATCGCGATTAGTTAAAGTTAATTCGATCGCCCATTGACGACCGCCAAGTAATACACTTGTTCTGATAACAGGACGTAGTTGACTTTGACCCCCAGAATTTTTTACCTGTCGCCATTCGAGGATTTCTGCGGTGGTGGTGACAGTGTGGTGACTATCTTTTTGGTAGGGATGAACTTGAAAGCGCAGCCAATTGCGATCGCCATCGAGAAAAGGGTGGAGATGAAAAGCGTGTAGGGCCGAGGAGCGAGCGCCTGTATCAATCTTGGCCTTTATTTTGGTAATGCCTAAATCAGGTAAATCCAGCCATTCTCGCCAACCGATGATGATTTTATCGGGTTTCATCTATTTATTTAGTTTTTTCTTCTTCAATCTCCCGCTGCATTTGGGCGATTTCTTCGGGAGTCATCGCTTCCAGACGTTTTTTAAAGACGGCATCTTCGTAATCTTTGCGCTGTTGGCCGTAGGTCATATTATCGGTGGCGACTCGAAACAGATAGGTAAAAATCCAACCGATGACACCACCTACCAACACCGCTTGACTCCAAATTCCCGCCGAAGCACTATCTAAACCGGTTTTTTGTAGGATAATGTAGAGGATGCCGCCCATAGCAAACATCCCTATACCGATCCCGATGACATCAATGCGTCTCATGGGTTTTTTTGGTGATAACTTAAGCTTTTAGGGTACGACGTTGGGGACGGAAGTTAAGGAAAGGACTTAACAACAGCATCCCAGGGAAGAAAAAGCTCATCAGAAAGTACATAAACCCTCTTTCCCAAGAAGATGCCACATACCAGCGCGTATTGAGGTAGTAGTAGATAACGGCGGGAATGACGAGCAAATACAAGACACTGAGAGATAGGTAGATCAGGGCGATGATAATGGTTTCTTGCGTCAGAATTGATTGCATAAGGATTGATTTTTCTCAATAGCTGTCGGTGAACGGCAATTCACCTGCTGATTATTTTACCCCCTCTTTCCCCCTTTGCGGCGATCGAATTGGCGGGCTAAAATAATTTGCTGAAAATACTCTTGCCAATTAAATTATTTGTGATATGATAAAAAATTGTCGGTTAAATAACGGGGGCGTGGCGGAATGGTAGACGCTACGGACTTAAAATCCGTTGAGCCTTATAAGCTCGTGAGAGTTCGAGTCTCTCTGCCCCCATCGATCGAAGTCTATTTTAAACTGAGTATTGGTAATTTTAGTACAAATGCCCAAACTGCCTATCCCTGCCCCCGGGAAAAACTTTTTCAGCCAGCCCTATCTAAAATATCCAATAATTCTAGGGGATGATGAATGAGATGATCGGGGTTAAATTGAGTGAGAATTTGAGGGGAATTAAAGCCCCAAGCGACGGCCACCACTTGCACTTGACTTTTTTGGGCAGCAGTAATATCTCTAGTTTCATCGCCGACATAAATCATTTCATCGGGACAGAATTTATTTTCTCGAATCAGGCGATCGATAATTTTGTGTTTGCCGAATAAAGGCGTTCCAGAACAGATAAAATCAAATAAATTTAAGAGTTGATTATTTGCTAAAAATATGGTGACATTTTCTTTAGTATTAGAAGTTATGATTCCTAATCTATAGCCTCTTTCTTTAAGAGTGGCGAGGCAGTGATGCCAGCCATGGAAAGGTTTCAGACATTCAATTTGTTTATTTAATTCCCGTTTAACTCGATAGAGTAAAAAAGGGATTTTAACGGGGGAAACTTGGGATTGTTTAATAATTTCTTGGGAACTAAGGTTTTTTAGTCTGGCCAAATCTTCCTCGTTGACGGGTTGATAACCAAAATTTTTAGCCAAACGATTGACAATCTCCACGAAAGTATCGTGGGTATCGGCGATAGTACCATCAAAATCGAACACGACCACTTTAATTGTCATCTTGTGCGGGGTGAGGGGAATGAGCTAAATTAGCTTGGGCATTACGTCGCCACTGCTGGGGTTTGATTCGACGCAGGGCTGACGAGATAAAACGACGATCCCACTCCTCTATAGTTAGATTAGCTAATTCATCCAACCTTGGCGAGAGGTTTTCGGGACGAGGTTGAAAATCCTCCACGTCGGTAACTTGGGCAAAACGTTGATTCCAAGGACAGACATCTTGACAGATATCGCAGCCGGCTACCCAACCTTGTAAATTCTTGGCAATTTCTGTAGGCAAAGTTACAGCACGATTTTCGATGGTATGGTATGCAATACAGCGATTAGCATCCACCACATAGGGACTAACTATTGCTTGGGTCGGACAAGAGCTTAAACAACGGCTACAGGTGCCACAATGGTCACTATGGGGTCGATCGGGTTCTAAAGGTAAATTAGTTAATATTTCGGCTAAAAAAACCCAACTGCCGTAATTGCGGGTAATTAAGTTACCATTCTTGGCAATCCAGCCGATCCCTGCTCTTTGCGCCCAAACTTTATCCTGTACCGGTCCTGTATCCACATAGTAACGGGTTTGAATTTGCTCCCCCTGACTTTCTAACCATTGACTGAGGGCTTTTAATTTTTTACTTAATACTTTGTGATAATCCCTTCCCCAAGCATAACGGGAAATTTTGCCATGGTTTTGTTCTTGACTGTGTTGCTGGGGGGTGTAGTAGTTAAGGGCGAGACAAATTAGCGATCGCACTTCCGGCCAAAGAGTTTTGATATCCTGTCGTTTCGGGTTAGTCATCCAATCCATATCAGCGTGATAACCCCGCTCTAACCAGCTTTTTAGATGGGATACCGCCGAGTCTTGGCTGTCCACAGAGGCAATACCGACCCCATGGAAGCCCAACTCTAGCGCTTTTTCTTTGATCTGTGTTTCTGTCACCATAGAAATATCTTAAGTCAAGTATTTGTAACAATTATTTACAATTATCAATTTATTGAGCCAAATCCCAGGCTGAACAGTTAGAAACCATGATCAACGAAGAAACTGTGGTTCCCGTCCCCGCTATATCGTCCTCATACTAAATCCAGTTATTAAAAACTGATTATTTATTCTCCGTTTTGCCTTTTGCATGAGTAGAAAACGGGTTTCTCCGAGAAACCCGTTTTCTGTGCGTTACTCAACGGATTTGTATAACTATTGACTTGCTCAATTAACACCCGTCCCTAAAATGACTTGTACTTTGCTAGTACAATTATAGTAAAATAAGAAAGATTAAAACAAATAACCATGTCTCAACCGATTACCATCGAAGATATCTATAAACTTTTTGAGAAAACTAACGAAAAGTTTGAACAATCACGCCAAGAATACGATCGCCGGGCTGCCGAAGCCAAGGACGAAGCCGATCGCCGGGCTGCCGAAGCCGATCGCCGGGCCGCTGAATACGATCGCCGGGCTGCTGAAGCCAAGGCCGAAGCCGATCGCCGTTTAGCCAAGCTAGAGAAAACAGTGGCCAATACCAGTCGTGCCGTGGATAGTTTAACCACTCGCTGGGGAAGATTTGTCGAGGAATTAGTCGAACCTGCTGTTATTGGCCTATTTCGTAGCAAAGGTATCGATGTCAAAGAAACCTACAGTCGTGCCAGGGTAAAACGGCAAGGAATAGCCATGGAGATTGACATTTTAGCCGTCGATGAAACCGAGGTAGTTTTAGTAGAATGTAAGTCTCGTTTATCGAAAGATGATGTCAACGATTTTTTAGAAAAATTAAGTCGATTTAAACAGGCATTTCCCCATTATAGAAACTATCAGGCTTATGGTGCA
>NZ_JASJFE010000920.1:0-10049 GCF_030067735.1 Microcystis sp. M53598_WE2
GAAATGGGGCGAAAGTCTGTGGACTCTGTGTAAGACAGTACATGGTTTTTTAACTGTGGTATGCGACGGTGGTGGAAGCAGAAACTTAAATCGTGAGGTTTAGGAATCGCCGCACTTTTAGGGCGGCGAGGATGTCAAGCTTTATTGTCCCCCCAATTTGCTCCCACCGGGATAAGAGTGGCTGTAGTAGTGGGGACAATTTTCTTGACAATTAACCACGGTTATGCTATAGTTGCAATCCTTATAACTGACTTATCATTCTTTAGCGATCGCTCTATTGGAATAAAGCAAAAATAGATATATGATCAAGACAAGATCTGCTTTCATAGCGATCGAGACGAATATTCAGGAGTTCGATTTACCATGGCTACTGTTTTATTGAAAACTGGCGAGTTCCGAGAAATCCCTGATGATCAGTTAATTTCTTTCCTCGAGGAAAACCGAGATTTGATTCAAGATCGACAATCACCCAGAAAAAGAGCGATTAAAAGACCTATATCGTCGAATGTTACCTCTACCAGTACAAAATGACATCGATATTTGTTTCGTCATATTGGTAGATACCTTGTTCTGATTCTTCTTCCGTTTTCGAGTATTCCACCTTACACCGACGAAAAAGTCGGTATTGGGTTTTCTGGTTATCTTGAGGGTTTCCTCGATACTCCTCTTCCTTACCTAACTCTATATAAACGAATAGTTTTTTATATTTTCCGTAGACTGGCTCCCCCGATTTTGCCGAGTCAAATTCTAGCTCATTCAATGCTTTAATTCGTTTAATCATATTAGTGTTTAAGTTGGTTTTTGTTTTATAATATCCTATTATTGTGATTTTATTAGATTAGGTCGAGGTCTATTGTTTTGAGAGGAGAAGATGTGGCCAGATTTGTCACAGCAGTACCCGATAGTTTAGGAGATTGAAAATGAGTAAGTTTCAATTGTTTGATGGTGTTAGACTAAGGGAAGATATACCTTTAATTGATGGCGGAATAGCTCCTATCGGGACAGTTGGGACAATTGTAGAAATTCTCAAAAATGGGGAAGCTTATCTAGTAGAATTATTTGGAGATTGGGTTAAATATGATGAGCAGGGAAATTTTGTCTGTGCAACTCAGACAGAAAAGGGAGCATTCCTCGAAACAATCGGCGTAGAAATTGTCTATCCTCATCAATTGGTGTTGACTTTTTCTGCCAAGCAAACGATGACCTTGACCTAAATCTATCCCCTTCCAATAGCGAGTGGGAATCTAATAATCTTTCAGTTTTAAAATGGTCGATTAAGACAAGCAGAAGGAGATTTATCCCTCAATTCAATCTTGACAGACCACTAATTATCCTATCACGGCTCTTCTGGTTTCTGTGTGGAAACGGGGTCTATACTGATAGTTTCTTCAGCAAAATAGTCCTAAAAGTCTTTTCCAGTAAACATTTCAATATTTTATAAGCAAAAATTATTACATACATAAGTAAAAAATATCACAAAAAGTCGAGAAGAACCCTATCACTGATTATTGTTTACTGATAACTGGTCAAGTCTCCCATTTCCCCGCCCCCTATCCTAGTTATCTGTAGCCTACTTTTACTTTTAATTGGTGTAAAATAGCAGCAGTATCTACTCTAGGGTAAGATTAACTCCCTTAGCTAGGATTTGATAGCTGCGATCGCTCTCTTTTCAGTAAGGCACTAGCGAGAAAAATACCCAGTATTGCCAATACAGCCATAGCATAAAAAGCGTAAGTGTAAGTACCGAACCAATCGCGAATTCTACCGGTTACTAAAGTTCCGATCAAAGCACCGACACCGTAGGCAGTAAAAACAATACCGTAATTTTGGGCGTAGTGGTCAGGATTAAAGAAGTGGAGAGTGGTAGCGGGAGCTAGGGCTAACCATCCCCCTAAACAAAACCAAAATAGACAAAAAGCCACTATATAGCTAGTAACCGCCCCTTTTTCGGCCTTGACCATCAACAGACAACCAATCAAAATGAGTGTATAGGCTCCGATCGCTAGATAATGGGGTTTCCAGCGATCGCTCAACCAACCGAACAAAGGACGACTAATACCATTAAACAAGGCAAATAGCGCAACACTACTAGCCGCTAACCCCGGCTCGATCTGGATAATTTCCTCAGCCACAGGACTAGAAATACCGATGGCACTCAAGCCAATTAAAGCACCAATAGCATAGCAAAGCCATAAGCCATAAAATGAGCGACTTTTCAGCATATTCACCGGATAATTGGCCTGAAAGTCGGATTTTCGATTAGCTAAATTTGCGGGGGGTTGCCAGTCTTGAGGGGGTAACTTCATTGTGATCGCAATAATCACAATAATTATTGTAAAGATAATCCCCAAAAATCTTAAACTTGGTCTAACGCTATATTCATTGATCAATCGATTGGCTAAAGGTGCGGTAATCAGGGGAGAAAGGCCAAATCCGATGATGGTTAAACCCACCGCTAAACCTTTTTTGTCGGGAAACCAGCGTGCCACCACTGCCATGGGAACACCGTAAGCGATGCCGACTCCTGTGCCGGCAATGACTCCGTAGGTCAGAATAATTGTCTGGATCTGAGCGGCAAAACTAGCGAGAATATAGCCTAAACCGACGATAATTCCGCCGATAGCCGTCATCCTGCGAGTGCCTACCCGGGGGATATAAAAACCGGCGATCGGCATAGAAGCGGCATAAAACACTAGGGCCACAGTGTAGGGTAGTAAGCTTTCCGTGGCGCTGAGATTTAACTCTGTTTCTAGGGGTTTTCTAAAGATACTCCATGAGTACACCGTCCCTAAACAGAGTAAAACGCCCATTCCTAGAGGTATTAATAACCATCTACCTTTGGCCGCGGGTAATCCCAAAACTGTCAACTCGGAATCATAATTACTGTTAGTCATAGATCGCCGTGACTCTTTCTAGACTTGCTGGCCAGTATTCTAGATGAGGTCATGGCTAATGGGGCAAATTTTCCAGAAAATTTTCCGATTAAAATAAGGGGCGAATTATTTCGCCCCCCTTTAAAAGTTTCCCCCCATCTATAGCTGAGGGACTTCTGAGGATTTTTAACTAAACTGCCGCGAAGTAAACTTTCGACTTCACAGGGTCGGGAACCATGGTAGCATCCCCTTCTTGCCAACCGGCGGGACAAACTTCATCCGGATGGGATTGGACGTATTGAATCGCTTTCAGAGTGCGGAGGGTTTCATCGACACTGCGACCGAAAGAAAGATTATTAATAGTAGCGTGTTGGATAACACCTTCTTTATCGATGATAAAGAGACCGCGCAGGGATACCCCCGCATCAGGATCAAGAACATTGTAAGCGGTGCTGATTTCTTTTTTCAGATCCGACACCAAAGGATAGGCCACATCCCCCACACCGCCGGATTTTCTCTCGGTTTGAATCCATGCGAGGTGAGCAAATTCGCTATCGACGGACACCCCTAAAATCTCGGTGTTGATGCTGGCAAATTCGCTAACTCGATCGCTGAAAGCGGTAATTTCCGTGGGGCAAACAAAGGTAAAATCGAGGGGATAGAAGAATAAAACGACGTATTTACCCCGATAATCCGATAATTTGATGGTTTTGAACTCTTGATCGAAAACGGCGGTCGCGGTGAAATCCGGCGCCGCTTGTCCGACTCTTAAGCAACCTTCGGCGGTCATACTCTTAATCTCCTTAATCTAGTTTCTGGGAAAATGCAACTATTTTTACATTCCTTAACAACTATATCATAGTCATAACGATTTTGAGTAGTCAGCAATCAGTGATCAGTGATCAGTGATCAGTTATCAGTGGCTAGTGGGGAGATAGGGAGATAGGGAGATAGGGAGATGGGGTGGTCACTGCGTGTGCGTTGCGGGGGTGATGGGGGTTAGGTGTTAGAGAGGTTTGATCGGGCGAGAGAAAAAGAATTTAATAAACTGCATAATGTTCACTTTCGCAGCCAAAATAAGAATTTAAGGACAGCGAAAGAGATCGTTGCACAAGCAATTTAGCCCATCGTACAACTTAGTACAACTTTCTTGCCTCAACGTTCCTCCACGATGCTGTCTGCTTTTACTTATAGTTGCAAAGACTATGTCATCAAGCACCAGTAAATATCTATCCCTATCCCAACGTCAGCAACTTCTCGAAATCTTAACAGAACCGAATATCTCTGATGTTGATCGCAAACGGATTCAAATCATTCTTTTCGCTGACGAGGGCAAATCCCAGGGCGAGATCCGTAAGCTTCTCGATTGTACTGCCGCCACCGCTAGTAAATGGATACTGATCGCCGAGAGTGGCAAGATCGATCACTGGCAGAAATACCGCCGCGGTCGCCCTTCCAAAGTTGATCAATTTTACCTCGATCGCCTCAAGGAACTGATTACTAAATCCCCCCGGGATTTCGGCTATTCCTTTAAGCGATGGTCGGGAGTTTGCTTAGCGCGGCATCTAGAGAAAGAATTCGGGGTTGCACTCACCCCCACCCACATCAATCGCCTCCGCAAACAGCTACAGCCGATCCGCATCGTCGATCTTTCTCCTTCAGCCAAAGCTTAAAACAACTATGCTCGATACTCACAGCCTCGTCAATCCCTGGCCGGAATTCCTGTCCGAAACCCAGTGGCGGAGTCTCCAGAAAACGGCGATCACCCTCTCTCCGGAAGCGGGTACTTTGTCCCTACAGCCCGGATTATATCTAGTCGTTCGCGGCAAAGTTCGCATAGCGAACTCGCAGCAAAAAGAGATGATCGCGCTCAAAACCGGCGAATTTTTCGGGGAATTCTCCCTCTTTCCCCGATCGGGTTTTCTTCCCTACTCGGTTCGAGTCTCCGCAAAGGCGGAACTACTTCTTATCCCCGAGTCCGCCCTGAGGCCGATCCTGAAAAAACACCCCGCCCTGAAAAAAACATTACTACAACGGGCGCGGGAAATTGAGCAACTTCTTGGGACGAAGACAGAAGAAACGGACAAAAAAAGCGATCGAGCCTATTTCCCCTCTCCGGCGCAGCGGTTAGGTCACTGGATCGGGCAATCCCTCCGCCGTTATCCCTTCTTCGAGCAACAGTCCGCCTCCGATTGCGGGGCGGCCGGTTTAGTCATGATCGCCCGTTATCACGGCAAAAGAATCAGCGTCAACCGTTTGCGGGAAATGGCCAACGTCAACCGCGACGGGGCATCCCTGAAGGGACTGATCACCGCAGCGGAAAATATCGGCCTCTCCACCCGTCCGGTAAAAGCGACTCTAGAGGGATTAGGGAAACAGCCCCTACCGGCGATCGCTCACTGGGAAGGCAAACACTTCGTTGTTATCTGGAAAATTACCCCCAAACAGGTGATTATTGGCGATCCAGCGATCGGGCAATTAACCCTAAGTCGTGCCGAATTCGCCAGTAAATGGACGGGATTCACCCTGCTGCTGCAACCGAACCAGAAATTCCGGGACACGAAAGAGGATAAAACCTCTCTCTGGCAGTTTTATCGCTTACTGGAACCCCATTGGTTCGTGCTGCTGGAAATTTTCGTCGCCTCGCTCTTTATTCAGATATTCGGCTTAATTACGCCGATTTTCACCCAGTTAATCCTCGATCGAGTAATCGTCCAGGGGTCCTTAACTACCCTTTGGGCGATGGGGATCGGTGCGCTAATTTTCGGGGTTTTTCGGGTGGCAATTACTGGTTTACGCGCCTATCTCCTCGATCACACCGCTAATCGCATCGATACGGCATTAATCACCGGTTTTATCCGCCATACCCTCAGCCTTCCCCTCGGTTATTTCGAGTCCCGCTATGTGGGCGATATTATTTCTCGCGTCGGGGAAAATCGCAAGATTCAGCGTTTTCTCTCTGGGGAAGCTCTCTCGATTTTACTTGACTTATTAACGGTTTTCGTGTATGTGGCGGTGATGTTCCGCTATAGCTGGCAATTAGCCCTCATCAGTTTAGCGATCGTGCCACCGTTCCTTCTGCTGGCGTTAATTTCTACCCCTTTTCTGCAGCGAATATCCCGGGATATTTTTCAGGCGATCGCTAAGGAAAGCAGTTACCTGATCGAGATTTTAACCGGTATTCGTACCGTCAAATCTACTGCCACAGAGCGATCGACCCGTTGGCACTGGGAAGACCTTTTCTCGGTGGAGGTCAAGAAAAATTTCTCCGGGCAGATCATCGGCAATAATCTCCAGATATTCAGTAATCTGATCGAATCTTTAGCGACGACAGGGTTACTCTGTTTCGGTGCCTATCTAGTGATTCAAAATCAATTATCGATCGGACAATTGATCGCCTTTAATATGCTTTTTGCCCAGATCATCGCGCCTTTTCAACGCTTAACCGTTCTCTGGACGCAATTTCAAGAAGTCAATATCGCCGTCGAGCGCATTAACGATGTACTAGACGCAAAGCCGGAGGAGAATTTAGAGGAACTTTCCCGTCAGTTTCTCCCGGAATTACAGGGACATATTCGCTTTGAAAATGTCACCTTTCGCTACCACACCGACAGCGATCAGAATGTTTTAGAAAACCTCAGTTTTGAAATTTTACCCGGTCAAACCGTTGCCCTCGTCGGTCGGAGCGGTTCGGGAAAAACCACGATCTCGAAATTACTGATCGGCCTCTATCCCCCCACCGATGGGAAAATCTCGATCGACGGTTACGATCTGAGTACGATCGCCCTCAGTTCCCTCCGGCAACAGGTGGGAGTCGTCGATCAGGATACTTTTCTCTTCGGTTCCACGATTCGGGAAAATATCAGTTTGGGTCATCCCGATCACCCCCTAGAAAATGTGGTGGTCGCGGCGAAATTAGCGGGAATTCATGACTTTATTCAATCACTGCCGATGGGGTACGAAACTCAAATCGGCGAGGGTGGAGGGCTACTTTCCGGGGGACAGAGACAACGGATCGCCATCGCTCGATCGTTGATGGGAGAACCGCGGTTATTAATCCTCGATGAAGCCACTTCCCACCTCGATACCGAATCGGAACGGATTATTCAAACAAATCTCCAGAAAATTCGGCAGAATCGCACCATGGTGATTATCGCCCATCGCCTCTCTACGGTGCGGAACGCGGATTGTATTCTCGTTCTCGATCGAGGGGTATTAGTCGATAGTGGAACCCATGAAGAATTAATGGCCCGTCCCGGTATTTACCGTAATTTGAACTCTAATCAATTGAGTGAATAACTATGACAACCAATCTAGACAGAGAGCGCGATAACTGGTCTTTCCATACCAAAGAATTGATCGATACTTTACCCCTACCCTGGACGCGTGGTTTACTCTATTTTCTGATTATTTTCGTCTCGATCATTCTCCCCTGGGCGATATTCTCAAAAGTCGATGAAACGGGTGTTGGTCCAGGAAAACTGGAACCCCAAGGGGAAACAGTCAAACTCGACGCAATCACCGCAGGAGAAGTGGAAAAAATCTATGTCCGTGAAGGCCAAGAGGTGAAAGCAGGACAACCGATTTTAACCCTAGATTCCTCATTAATCGGCAAGGAAATACAACAAATTGAGGAGAAAATAGAAGGACAAAAAAGCCGTCTTTCCCAACAGAAACTGGTCAAAAGTCAGTTAGAGATTTCTTTAACCACCCAAAGCCAACAAAATCGCGCGGCGGCAGCGGAAAAAGAAGCCTCGATCGAACAAGCGCGGGAGAATGTGGACGCATTAATCAAGAAGGCCAAAATATCCCTAGAAGAACAACAGGCGCGGGTAAATCAAGCGAAAACCGCCCTCGCACAAAGTCAGACCGATTATCCGATTCTCAAAAGTCGTTATGAAACGGCTTTAAAAGAAGTCGATCGCTACCGAAAAGCGTGGGAGGATGGCGCGATATCGGAGGTGCAATTCATCGAGCGCGAGGACAATGCCAAGGAGCGCCAACAACTCTACGAGCGGGGAAAAGCGGAGGTAAAAGAAAATCAACATAAACTAGCGGAATTAGAAAGCAACCACCGTCAGACGAGTCAACAAACGAGCGCGGATATCGCCCAAGCGCGTCTGCAATTACAGGAGCGGCAGCGGGGTTATCAAAGTCTCCGCCATTCCAACGAGTTGGCACTCTTAAGGATACAGGAGCAGATTAACAATCTAGAAACGGAGATCGGAACACTGGCATCGGAAATCGCCCAAAGCGAGAGCCAACGGCAAGCGCTCCAAATCCAACTAAGTCAGAGGGTTTTAAAGGCGAATACCGACGGCACGATCTTTTCATTACCGATTAAACGCGCGGGTGCGGTGGTGCAGTCGGGAACGCGGGTTGCGGAGATAGCACCGAAAGGCTCCCGGTTTATTCTCAAGGCAGAAATGCCCACGGATCAAAGTCAATTTCTCCGCGCCGGTATGCCGATAAAAGTCAAGTTCGATGCCTATCCTTTTCAGGATTACGGCATTATCGGCGGCAAGATTACCAAGAAATCACCGACGGCGATCGAAAAGGAAACGCCCAACGGAAAAATTAACGTTTTCGAGCTAGAAATTCAACTCGATCGCTCCTGTATTCAAAAGGGAAATCAATGTATTCCCCTCAATCCGGGAGATACGGCTACCGCAGAAGCGATCGTCCGTCAGCGTCGGGTGATCGATTACATCCTCGATCCCTTTAAGGATCTGCAAAAAGATGGGTTAAAACTGTAGTTTTTTTAGGTATCAAAGCCAAATTACTTACACTCCTCCCTAACCCTCTTGCCTATCTCAACTAGGAAATTAATTTCGCATAACTGTTTCAGGAGTCATTATGTCCCATAGTATCACCATCACCAATCAAGACCTTATTCAACAGCTTAAGCTATCGGGGAAAGTTCCCGAAATGGCCGAGAGAATTATCGCTCGGAAAATCATCACCGAAACTGCCACGGAAGCGGGGATTAAAAACACAACTGACGAGTTACAACAGGCGGCCGATCAATTCCGTCTCGCCAATGAATTACATAACGCCAAAGATACATGGAATTGGTTGCAAAAACAGGGCTTATCCCTAGACGATTTCGAGGCGATCATTCAATTCAGTTTACTATCTGGTAAATTAGCCGAACATCTTTTCGCAGACAAAATTGAATCCTATTTTGTGGAACACCAGCTAGATTATACTGGCGCGGTGATCTATGAGGTAGTGTTAGCAGATCAGGCGATGGCGGAGGAGTTGTATGAATCGATTCAGGAGGAGGAAATCAGCTTTCAGGAAGTAGCACATCGCTATATCGAGGATGTGGAATTACGACGCAAGGGGGGTTATCGCGGTACTGTTTACCGTAAGGATTTACGACCGAATCTTTCCGCCGCAATTTTCGCATCGGATTCTTCTCGATTGTTGAAACCGCTGCAAGGCGATCGAGCTTTTCACCTGATTTTCGTCGAGGAAATCCTTAAGCCGAAGTTAACCGAGGAGTTGGCTCTGAAAATCCGTGTCGAGTTGTTTAACGGCTGGGTAAAGGAGAAGATTCAGGAAATAGAATACGAGTTAAGTAATTAATTGTGGATGGGGTGGGTAATACTCACCCCGCAAACATAGTAAGGGAAGATAAGAGTTATGGAATGTGTGATCTGTAAAAACGGTACGACTCGATCGGGTTTCGTAACCGTTACTTTAGAGAGAGATGATTGTATCGTGATTCTAAAACAAGTCCCCGCAGATGTCTGTCAGAATTGCGGGGAGTATTATCTAAGCGAGTCGGTCACTGCGGAAGTTTTACAGAAGGCCGAAGATGCGGTTAACAAAGGTGCGGAAGTAGAGATTATCCGCTATGTCGCTTGAGTGCGTCTTGGTAGAGTATAAAGAGAGCGATCGAGGTTTTCACCTGATTTTCGTCGAGGAAATCCTTAAGCCAAAATTAGGCTCTTCGTTACTTGTTATGGTTCGATAGGAGGGCATAAATCGACTAAATCCTTATCTGGCAAAAGACTTAATTGATTAGTTCGCTCTAGAGCAAAAACAATTGACAAAAATCGCTAAGTACCTTTCTCTATAAGGGTTCAATACCTTATAACCCCCGTCCATTGCATAACACAAACCGAAGAGCCGTTTTCCTTCTTGATAATTCTGATAAGCAAGTCGAGC
>NZ_JASJFE010000440.1:0-2012 GCF_030067735.1 Microcystis sp. M53598_WE2
ACCGGAAAAGATCGTTCTCCTGACTTAAAAGAGGGTGTAGGGTGTGGGGTGTGGGGTGTAGGGAAAGAAACCTCTTTCATCTGTGGGGGTGAAAATTTTTTCATCGGGACTGACTCCTAATTAACTAAGTAGGTGGAGGAATTAAATATAAGATGAACGTAGGTTGGGTTGAAGCATGAAACCCAACCCCCGCATAGTTTACGCTACCGCTAACCCATCCTACAAATAATTTTGCCTCCCTACTTACGACAATTTTTGATTTTTACGAGAGGTCTAATGAGTTAGCCATTGGCCCGTAGTCACCACAAAAATTCCGCCAGCTTTTTTTAAAATAGGCTGAACTTTATCGATCAGACGACCAAGTTGTTCGTCACTATTACAAACCGTCATAATGTAGTTACCACTGTAATCACAATCCAAGTCATCACAGGATAAACCTCGATCACCTTTTCCCGAAGTACTGCCAAAGACGGTATAACCGGAAACTCCGACAACATCAAGAACGCTTAAGGTTTCTTCCAGAAAAGCATGACTAACAATTATGTCCACTTTTTTGACAGTTTGTAGGGAAGGATGGGGGGATTCAAGCATGGTAGTTAAGTACAAAAAGGATAAGTGAAAGAGAACAATTTTGACAGGAATTATTTAAAAACCGCCGGGCCTTTTAGACTCCACAGCCAATGATTTTAATCATCTCTAGGTACAGAGGAATACCGATGATGATATTGAAAGGAAAAGTTAAAGCCAAGGCCATAGAAACGTATAAACTAGGATTCGCTTCGGGAACAGTCATTCTCATGGCCGCAGGAACAGCAATATAAGAGGCACTGGCACACAAAACAGCGAATAATAAAGCATTGCCCTGTTCAAATCCGAGAACCTTAGCAATGAGAATCCCCACCATAGCATTGATGACGGGAATGAACACCGAGAAACCGATGAGAAAAGAACCAGTTTTGCCTAATTCCCGGATTCTTTTCGCAGCCACTAATCCCATATCCAGGAGAAAGAAAGTTAACGCACCATAAAAAATCTCTTGAGTGAAAGGTTCTAATTTTTCCCAGCCTTTTTCCCCTGTGAGCATACCAACAACAACACTACCGACTAAGAGAAATACCGAACCATTTAAAAAGGCTTCATGTAGAACCTTTGACCAAGAAAACGCTTCTTCTTCGCCATTTTTCTCTTTAAAGACTCGCACCAGGATTAAACCCACTACAATCGCCGGCGATTCCATTAAAGCTAAGGCCGCTACCATGTGACCGCCATAGGAAATATGAAGTTTTTCTAAAAAAGAACTGGCGGTGATGAAAGTAACGGCACTAATGGAACCATAGGCTGCGGCGATCGCTGCTGCATTGGCACTATCGAGTTTAATTTTCAGGATAAAGAAAGTGTAAATGGGAACGATGCAAGCCATAACCACAGAGGCAATCAAAGTTAAAGCGATTTGGTTATTGATGCCACTTTCCGCTAGTTCATAACCTCCCTTGAAACCAATCGCCATCAAAAGATAGAGAGAAAAGAGTTTAGGCAGTGGTTGGGGAATCTCTAGGTCGGATTTAAAAAATACTGCCAGCATTCCCAAGAAAAAGAACAAAACCGGCGGATTGAGAATATTGAACAGGATTAAGCTGCCATCCATAGGTTTGCGTACATTGAGTTATTTCAATCTATACTATTCGATTTTGAGAATACTGGGAAAATGTTAAGAACCGGATTAAAACGCTTAACGATGGCCGCTCAAAAAAATTAAGATGGGTGATGTTTCAGTGATCGGTGATCAGTTATCTTGAAACCGTCAGCTTTTCTCCCCTCTCCCCCTCTACAATAATTACTCGCAGCCAGGAATCACTTGGGTTAATATCATACTTTGTGCCTTTTGTCAAAAAAACTTTTTTTTTGCAATAAAACTACACAAAAAAAAGATCATCGTTGTGGGTGAAATTGACTGATTTAACCGTCTTAATTGGGATTACCTTCTAGGTGTGGCAAAGGTTTCAACCATTGCT
>NZ_JASJFE010000288.1:0-2632 GCF_030067735.1 Microcystis sp. M53598_WE2
ACCCTAAATAAGTGATGGAACAGTTGTTCAACCATTAAGATTTTGTGATAATCCCGGGTAAGTGTGATCTAAAGTACAGCTTTTTTTGGGAAAGTTTCTCCATCGGTGCTGCCTTGGGGCGCAAATATGATAGGATGAAAGTAAATTGATACAAAACTTTACTTCAAGGTGAATCTATGCCGTTTACGATCGAATCAGCGCGGAGCATTTTCCCCAACACGCTATCAGCGGATGTGGTTCCTGCCACGATTGCGCGTTTCAATCAGCTGAATACCGAAGATCAACTAGCCTTGATTTGGTTTGCCTATCTAGAAATGGGCAAAACCATCACCGTTGCCGCCCCTGGCGCTGCTAGTATGGTGTTTGCCGAAAAAACCATGAATGAAATTCGGCAGATGTCACCCCTGCAACAGTCGCAGGTGATGTGCGACTTAGCGAACCATGCTGACACCCCGATTTGTCGTACCTACGGCACTTGGTCTGCTAATATCAAGCTGGGATTCTGGTATCAATTAGGACAATGGATGGAAGATGGCAGTGTTGCCCCAATTCCCAAGGGTTATCAACTATCTGCTAATGCTACCGCCGTTTTAGACGGGATTAAAAAATTAGAGTCGGGACAACAAATCACCGTTCTGCGGAATTGTGTGGTCGATATGGGCTATGATCCCAAGAAACTGGGCGATTATAACCGTATTTCCGAACCCGTGGTTCCTCCCCAAAATATTGCCGAACGGACTAAAGTTAGCATTGAAGGCGTTACCAATGCCACCGTCCTCAACTATATGGACAACCTCAACGCCAATGACTTTGATGTATTAATTGAATTATTCACCCCTGACGGCGCTCTGCAACCACCTTTCCAACGTCCCATCGTCGGTAAAGAGGCAGTATATCGCTTTTTCCGCGAAGAATGCCAAAATTTGAAATTAATCCCCGAATGCGGCGTAGTGGAACCCGCCGATGACGGTTTTACTCAGATTAAAGTGACGGGAAAAGTACAAACCCCCTGGTTTGGTGCGGGTGTGGGTATGAATATGGCATGGCGTTTCCTCCTAACTCCTGATAATAAAATTTTCTTCGTAGCGATCGATTTATTAGCTTCTCCGAAAGAATTATTAAACTTTGCCCGTGGCTAAATAGCTACTGAGAGAAATCATTAAAAATTCTGATGAAACTTATTAGAGTTCCTTGTCAAGTGAACTCTTTTTTTTCTACAATTAAAAGGCTGACTTAAAAAATTGGGAAATACACCGGTTTCTTCTCTGATCTAGGTAAGAATAACTAAACAATCATTCTTAACAGATGTCGGCGAAAAGAGTCATGGTAGTTCAAAAACCCAAAATTATCATCCCTAAAACTAAAATCATGCCTATGAGTGAAATAATTTGGTCAGATACGGAACAAGAAATTGCTCAAACTGCTTTCCAAAAAGCCTATCAGCGAGAAACTAGCACTTTAATAGAACATATTAAAGAACAGTCTGGTCAGATCACGGTTTTAGATGATATCTGGCAAATGCACGATTATCTAAGCGCCCGACGACATCAGATTGATGGTAAATATGACTATCGCTATACTTCCCTAATTTTTGTCTTTGCCCAACTGTTAAAGGAAGGATGGTTAAAGCTAGAGGATCTCAACGGTTTGGAAAAAGATAAACTAGCAAAAATCGCTGCCCTCTCGCGAATGTAAATTAATGATTAGCATTAAGCTATCAGCTTTCTGCTCCTAGTTGGGTGACTAAAAAATTCATCTCTAGATAATCAACCCCGTCTTAAGTTTTTCCTAAGCGGCAACCAATCCCGCTAGAATGAGTCAATCATCCCGATCGCTTATCGCTTGTTTTGCACTTTTGGTTTATGTTCAAAAATCTTTTACTTCCCCTAGGAATATCTATCTTTCTCGGTGTTTGTCAGTCTTTGTCAGCCGCCGAATCAGCTATCATCAAATACCACATCTTCCAAGGGTCTGTATCGGTATCAGAATTAAAGCAATTGAGCGAAACAGGCGAATTAGCTCCCGCTTTAGCGGCACAATTAAAGATGGCTAACCAAAAACCCGAAGAATTCCGTAAAATCCTTAATCGTCGGGTAGCGGTGGATGCCGTCTTTCTTTCCAAATTTCTTAATAGTTTTTTTGGCGAAAGTTTGCTAGATTATGCCACCGAAATTGTCCACACCCCCAATCGGGCTGCTAGTCGGCAAGCTTTACGGGGTTCCTTAGTCACTTCTGCCCTCAACGATAACGAGATTCAAATCATCGAAGTCCTTGCCAATTATCCCACCAGCGAGGTTCATGTGGATGGCAATCGTCTGCTGGATTTAATCAACCAAATTGAATCAGTATTGAAAAAAATGCCCCGTTTACCTTTCTGATACCAAATCCGCCTTTCAGGTTTTCGTGAATTGCGCTGTAAATTGAATAAATTAGGATAATCTGGTAGGAATAATGACCACTTCTTTGTCTCAAAGGAAAACAGTTAGCGGCAAACCTTTTTTAAAGTGGGCGGGAGGCAAAACTCAACTGGTTCCCAATATTCTATCTTTGATTAATTCCCAGATTTCTCAAAATTGTCAGTTTAACTACATTGAACCTTTTGTCGGAGGTGGGGCAGTTTTATTCTCAGTCT
>NZ_JASJFE010000825.1:0-11514 GCF_030067735.1 Microcystis sp. M53598_WE2
CTTGGCAAGCTTACGGTTTTTGACTAAGTTTCTTACCTTTAAAGCTTCATAGACTACCAGATCATTAGACTGGACTAACGCCAAAGCGTCTTTAATTGCTTTGTCTTTACGTTGACTTGACACTTTAAGATGAAGCCTAGCTACTTTTATCCGTTGCTTGTGATAGTTTTTAGACTGTTTCTTTCCTTTACGGAATTTCTTAGATAATCGTCGTTGTGCTTTTTGAAGTCGTTTTTCTGACTTTCTTAAATAACGTGGATTCTCTACAGTATTACCTTGAGCATCGGTATAAAATTCCTTTAACCCTAAGTCAATTCCTGTTATTTGTCCCGTTGGTTTATGGTATTCTTGCCGTTCTACGTCAATCAGAAACTGGCAATAATAACCGTCAGCACGTCTAACAACTCTTACCCGTCTAATCTGTTGTTCTGAATAATAAACTAACGTCTTTTGACTACACCATAAATCAAATTCTCCTGCTTTAAAACCGTCAGTAAATCTGATTTTACGTCGATCCTCAGATAGTTGGTAGCCCGTTAATTTGTATTCAACAGAACGGCTATGTTTTTTAAATCGAGGAAAACCCTTTTCCCCTGGTATCTTGGCATGACAATTCTGGTAAAATTTAGTAATTGATTGCCAGGCTCTATCAGCAGCCGATTGACGAGCTTGAGAGTTTAATTTATTAACCCAAGGTGTTTCTTTGTTGTCTGCTAGTACCGCACAAAGTTTTTGGAGATCATTACGGGTTGTCCCTTGATTGTCCATCCAATAACGAACACAAGAGTTACGCACAAACTGAGAAGTTTTGATAGCTTCATCAAGCTGGTGATATTGATCTGGGGTTCCGTTTTTTAGCTTTGCTTCTACGACTAGCATCTAACATCCTCGACCTTTGGCTAAATTAAGTATAACACAGTTTACCTACAAATGGTAGAATTAAAATAGTGCTTCGCAGTTAATATCTTGGTCTGATTTCATCCCCCGCAAAGGTTGATGTCTTGTCGAAAAATTTAGCGGGGGCATTCATCCGACATTTTAGGGAAATATGTTCTCATCCCATCTGCATTGATCCGAGTAACTTCGTGCTTTATTGGTTATTACTCTGTCAAGACTCATGATTAAACGCCAAAATCTTGCTTTTTCTCGTTATTTAACCTCAGTTACTCCCTTAACCGTCCTGTCTACCTTAGTATTTCTAGGCGCTTGTGGACAGCAACCCCAACAACAAGGAAGCCAACAACCCAGACAACAGGGACTTGAAGTCAAATTTCTCGTGGGAAGCGACCTAGCCCAATTCTGTCAGCAAGCAGCCACGAAATTGAACCAAAGCCAACCCAAACTCGCTAGCGGTGAAGCCTTTTACCTCAGTTGCGAAGCTAAAGGAAGCGGCGATGTGGTCCAAACGATTCTCTCGCTGGCCCAACAGTACCAAAATGGAACTCTCAAAGCCGATGCGCCCGAATTTCCCACCCTTTTATCCGTCGATGGCGAAATTTATCAGAGTCAACTCATCTACCAGATGAACAAGCTATTTCCCGGACAAAATTACATCCCGGAAATTACCGACTCACCCCTGATCGCCTACAGTCCGATGGTTTTCATGACAACCGCTGACCTCGCCAAGGGTTTAGAAAAAGTAGAAGATCCCTTCGTCGCCCTAGCTAAATTGGGTAACTACCGCCAACTCGATCCCAAAGCCCCACCCCTCCCCATCACTTACGTCCACACCGCGCCTACCCGTTCTAATTCTGGCTTACAAACCCTGGTGGCCCAATTTGCTGCTGTAGCAGGTAAGCGCCCAGAAGATCTGACTGTAGCTGACGTAGAAAAATATCAGGGACAAATTCAACAGATCCAGAGTAAAATCACTCGCTATGGTACTTCTACCGCTTCCCTTGCCCAATCTATGGTCGCCAACGGACCCTTTTGGGCTTCAGTAGCCTCAGTTTACGAGTCTTTGGTAATTGCTGCTAACAGCCAAGCTGGTTCCAATCAAACGCGCTATCAAGCCGTCTATCCCAAGGCTACTTTCAGTTCCAATATGCGGGCAATTTTAGCCCATGCGCCTTGGATAAGTGACCGAGAAAAAGAAGCTGCTGAAAAGGTAATTGAATTCATTCTTTTGCCCGAAACCCAACAAATTGCCACAGATTTGGGACTGCGACCGGGTGTTCCAGGAGTAGCCTTGGGAAGCAAGTTTTCTGCTGAATTTGGCGTGAATCCTCAACCCACCTATGACTCTTACCGTTCGCCCCAACCAGAAGTAGTTGAAGCCATGCTTAAAAGCTGGCAAAATTATGCCAAGAAACCGTCGCAAGTAGCAGTAGTAATTGATACTTCTGGGTCGATGGAAGGGCAAAAACTGACATCAGTTAAGAATACTTTACTTAATTACGTTCAGAACCTGGGACCGAAGGAAAGAATTGCCCTAATTAGTTTCAATTCAGTTATTAACGAACCTGTGATTATAGAAGGAACTCCACAGGGGCGAGATCGCGGCATTGAATTTATTGGCCAACTGCGGTCCAGTGGTGGGACCAGACTTTATGATAGCGCCCTCTATGCCCGCAACTGGCTATCTCAAAATTTGCGGACTGATACTATTAATGCCGTGTTAATCTTAACTGATGGAGAAGATTCGGGGTCACAAATTAATCTGGATCAGTTGGAACAAGAGTTGCAAAAGAGTGGCTTTTCTTCCGATCAGCGAATTGCTTTCTTTACTATTGGTTATGGGAAAGAAGGAGAATTTAATCCCCAGGCTTTGCAAAAAATTGCCGAAGTTAACGGCGGTTACTATCGTCAAGGAGATCCAGCGACTATATCAACTGTGATGGGAGACTTGCAAGTAGAGTTTTAAGTAATGAATTATGAATTATGAATTATGAATGGAATTCGGAGGTGGCTTCGCCGCCGAGTCAAGCGCAGGGCGGAATTCGGAGTTCCGAGGCGCATTTGTAAGTCAACCAAATGTAGAGACTGTGATTAATTCCTGAATTAATCTACTAAATCATCAACCAGCAATCATCAACGGTTAACTAAAAATGAAAATTGCTAACCCTCTTTATTACCCTTTAGCCGTTTTAGCAGGCGGGATCGTTTTAGTTGTTGGTGTTCGCTTTTTGGGATTATCTAATACTGTTACTTTACCAACAGCATTGGCGGTAACTGTAGTCGGCGCAACCGCCTTGAAAGCTAGAGAACCAGATGGGGAGAAACGGGTCAAACAACAATTACAACAGGAACTGCAAGTTATTCAAGGTTCGGCTCAAAGTTTAGCAGGAAAGGCAGAAGTTCTGCGTCAAGAAGCTAACCAATTATTAAGCAGCAGTTCAGTGCAAATGGACTTATTAATCGCCGTACAGCAAGCTTGCGATAGTGCTATTGAACTTCCCCCAAAAATAGAACAAATTGCTCAACGTTTGCCAGAAAGTGAATCCTTATTATCAATCAATGAGTTACAACAGCAACTCTTGGAAGTTAAAAGTAAAATTCGTTCGAGTTTCGGTGTATCTCGTAAACAATTAGAACAGTTGCAAGCCAGTTTAGAACGGAATATTGAATTAGCACAACAAGGACAAGATACTCGTCAAGCAAAATTAACTAGCTTGTACACTGTGATTCAAGACTCGGCTGGGGTTCTGCAACAATTACAAAATAAATTGCGGACGGCTGACTTGACTAATTCGGAAGAACTTATAGAGTTAAGAAATTTGAGTGAAGAATTGAGTGGCTTTCAAGAAAATATTGATTTTATCATTTCTTGAACCTGACTAATAAATCAACTAAACTGGAAAAATCAACACCACAATACTACCCTGGAGATTGACGAGTAATGAACTTCTTAAAAACAGTTGCTTTATTAGCGTTATTAAGCAGCATCTTAGTTCTGACGGCTTATCTACTCATCGGCGGGACAATTGGAGCTATTATTGGCTTAATTGTTGCTGCTGTAATTAACTTTAGTCTCTGGTTCTATTCCGACCAAGTTGTTTTAGCCGCTTTTGATGTTCGTCCTGCCAATTCTCAAGAAGAAGCTATACTCAAACCCATAGTTGAAGTGCTGTGCTACAGGGCAAATTTACCAGAACCTAAACTGTATATCATTCCTACTTCTTCTCCTAATGCTTTTGCTACTGGAAGGAATCCCCAACGGGGTGTTGTCTGCATTACAGAAGGGTTGATGAAACTGCTTCCTGAAGACGAATTAGAAGCCGTTATCGCCCACGAACTTAGCCACATTAAACACGGTGATGCCCTTACTGCTACAGTTGCTGTCACTATTTCTGTAGCAATTTCTCTCCTCACGGAAACAGGAATGACGGGAATGTTTGCCATGTTTAACTACCGCAACGCCAATCCCATCCGCCTAGCCGCCTTATTCCCTACCTTGCTACTTGCGCCCCTTACGGCTACCTTAACTCAATTAGCCATATCTCGAACGAGAGAGTATGCTGCTGATGCAGGTTCAGCAAGTTTAACCGGAAATCCTCGCGCCCTCGCTAACGCCTTAGAAAAATTAGAAAATAACAGCCAACAGCAGTCAATATCCACAGAAGAAAACCCAGCGTTAGCTCCCCTTCTAATTATTAATCCCTTCAAGGGTAAACTTGTCAATCGCTTATTTGCCACCCATCCTCCCACTAACAACCGCATTCAAGAATTACTCGCCATGCAACCAGGACTCTTAACGCCTCCCACTAGGAGAAACAGCCCTCAATCGAAACGCAGACGGGCAATAATTTCGGCTGCGATCGCCCTAATTGCTTTCGCTTTAGCTTATGCACCTCTTCCTGGCGTGCAGCAAAACCTTACCATCGTCAGTGGGACGGAACTTCAAGAACCATTGGCAGTCCTAGAGCCACAATTCGAGGCATCTCATCCCAACATTAACTTAGAACTGAAGTTTCAAGGCTCTCAGGACATAGTTAATAACTACATCGACCAGAAACATGACTTTACGCCTACTATCCTCATTCCAGCCAATGGGGAAATCTTAGAGGAATTGCGCGATCGCCTGGCGGTACAGGGAGAAAGCAATCCCTTCTACGATACGCCCCAACCCATTGTCAAAACCTTCCTGGTGGGTATCGCTTGGCCCGAGAGAGGAAAGGTTATCTTCCCTGGGAGACGCTTTCAATGGCAAAGTGTAGAACGGGCCATGCAAAAGCGTAACTGGACTGCTATCGGCGGACAATCTACCTGGGGAAGCTTCGATTTTGTCATGACAGACCCTAGCCGTTCCAACAGTGGTCAGTTAACCTTAAGTTTGTGGTCCCAGTCCAATCTTGGCGGAAGTCCCCTAGCTGGTACTAACTTGAATGGGCCGGGAATTCAATCTTTGTTTGCTCTGATTAAGCGTTCCGTCTATCAGCCGCCCCTTTCGAGTGACATTCTCTTGCAGGAATTTATTGCTCGCGGATCCAACGACGCTGATGTGGCGACTACCTACGAAAGTATCGCCCTCTATCGCTGGTCCCAGGCCCAAACTACCCAGGAAAAACCTTACCAAATCTACTATCTTGACCCGACTATTGAGACAGTAGCGACGGCGGCGATCGCACGGCGGGATGTGAATGAGGGACAAGCGAAAGCAGCCAGGGAGTTTGTCGCCTTTCTCAGACAGCCTTCCCAACAGGAAGTATTCGTCCGCTACGGGTTTCGCCCTGTGATAAGTGGCATAAACTTAGAATCAGTCTCCAACAGTCCCTGGAATCAGAATATTCCCGGTGTGCAGGTCAATCCTTCTGTACAATTTAGCCAGCCTCCTGATGCACAACTGAGGAAAGAAATTCAACGTTTATGGCAGCGAGTTAATTAATTTGAATCAATTGACATACTCCCACCGTCAAGCTACGCTGTGACAGGGGATTCTTTCCATATCACTAAGTAGTCGTGCAAAATTAATTTCCTAGTCGAGACAGGAGACTCCGAGACAGGAGACTCCGAGACAGGAGACTCCGAGACGGGAGACGGGAGACAGCTATTAGGGATCGGATTTGAGTTTTCAGTTCACTGTTTCCTCACACCAGAAGTCTGACGGAGTAGTGGCTTAGATGTGTAATTAATTTTGCTTAGGTACTTACCAATAACTAGAACTTTGTTGGGGTTCAGGGGCAAAAGCTAACCAGTAGGGGAATTGTAAAAGAGCGAAATTGAGCCGTTCTTCGGTATCATCGATGATAATGAGCGGTGAATACTTATCCTCGATTAAACGTTCCGCTTTTTGAATTAAAGCTTCGGGAGACTCAAAGAGAACGATGCCGCGGTCTGGTCCAAAATCGGCGCGGGAAATGCCGAGACAATCTTGGAGGCCGCGCCGCCATTCGCCTAAACGTTCGGGACTATTAGCCAGAACTAGAGAACGGAAGCGATCGCCCTGTAATTCCGCCATAATCGAGATAATTGCCGAAGCGACCAGAATATTCTGGAGACGGCTGCCCATACCGCGAACAGTACCCCGGCCTCCCTGTTTAAAGAACCACTGTTGCACCCGTTCGGCGTGAATTGGTTCAAAAGTGCGCCGTAGTTGCCAAGGGGGACCGTAATAATCAGGACGACTGCGATAACGGTCTAAAAGAGCTTGGATGCGCTGATTTTGGTCAGAAAAGCCCTGTCTAGGGGTGGATTGCCCCACAGGTTCCGATTCATAACCGGAACGGTTAGAACGACGGGGTTCTTGCCAATTATCCCGGCCTTGGTTACTGGTGCGGGAAGGACGGGGACTTTCTTCGCGATCATCCCGGCCTTGACTGCCACGGGATGGGCGCGGGTTTTCCTCCCGTTCGATCCGCAGGGGGGGTTCCACGGAGCGGGGGGATTTTTCGGGGGTTTCAAAACGGGGTAATTCCAGCTGTTCGGCAGCCGCGGCCAAATCCTGTAAACTGCCCACCAGATAGTCTTTAAATCCCTGAACCCGCACGGCTATGTCCTGGGAGACTCCGGCGAAATTACTCCGCATTTCCTGCCGAATACGCTCACGACGGCGTTCTAACTGTTCGATCGCCAATTCTAAAGCCTGTTTGCGTTGTTCTAGGTCTTTTACGCCTTCCTTGAGCATTCTTTCGATTTGAGCTTTGATATCTCCTAGTTCCTCGGCGATCAAGCGTTCTTTTTCCGCTTTTAACGCCGATATTTCTGCCGCTAGGCTCTGTTTTTGCCGTTCTAGAGCCTCGATTTCTGCCCGCAGGGGTTGCGCCTGCGCTGCGGGAACTAATTCGCCTTCGGGGGCGATTGCCGATGGCAGCGGATTCTCTACCGGGCGATCGTTCCAGAGATCGTCAAAACTAAATTCTTCGACAGATTCATTGGGTAAGTCTGTCATTTTGTCAAGGGGTAAAACATTAAAATCTTCTGAATTCATCGGCTTTAGAAATGCAGAGCGAACAAAGGGCTAAGGCAGGCAATTAAGTAAGTGGTTCTAATTAATAGACGATAGATATTGCCTTTGATCCCCCCTGCCCCCCTTAATAAGGGGGGTGCCGATAGGCGGGGGGATCCCCCCCTGCCCCCCTTAATAAGGGGGGTGCCGATAGGCGGGGGGATCTGACAATTTTTAACACCTACCCACTTAAGACGCTATTAGCCAGATTTTATTTTATCTCAATCTTAGTTCGCTTCTGAGTCGATCGCTTGCGGTGCTGCTAAAGGATAGTATTTTTCGAGGCAGAGTCTCAGGGTTGCGCTGTCAAAGATAATGGGCAAAAAATGAATGCTGTTAATTTCTTTGAAATAAAATAGGATCGGGACTTTGTTCCAGAAAATCCGCCAATTTTGCCATTCTTGGTAGGGAAAGGAGCGAATTTGTTGCCCGGACAGATAGACATCTAAGGAAGTGGGGGTAAAATGGAGGCGAATGCGGGTAGTCTGGAACATCAAGAATAGCCCTAACAGGGAGAAAATTATGCCGAGCCAGACCTGTAAAAAGAGTAAAGGCAGCGATAAAATTACCAAAAACAGGGGAATTCGATAGTTAGGAGCCAGTTCGATCGTTCCTGTTACTTCTTGCGGGGAAATAGTTTTCATTGGTGTCCCTATCGGCAGTCAGCCAAAATATCTTCGCTTCTAGTTTATCGCATTGTTTTTCCAGAGGCGATCGAGATAACCGAGACTCGATCGGGGATGATCTGGTGGTGTCATGGCATCGTAGAAGGAGACTTTACCCCCATAGGCACGCCGGAGATTAAAATCAGTTAAGACCTTAGATCGTTGATCGGCGAGGATCAATTCTTTATTTAAGAGGATTAAATCAGCAAAATGGGTGATAGATTCGCCTAAATCATGGTTAACCACCATGACAATTTTATTTTCTTGGGCTAACTCACCAAAGATATTAAAAAGAACCCCCTCGGTTTTTTGATCTACCCCAACGAAAGGTTCATCAAAACAGAAAATCTCCGCTTCTTGGGCCAAAGATCTGGCTAAAAAGACTCTTTGCTGTTGTCCCCCCGACAGCTGACCGAGGGGACGATGGCGTAAATCAGCCATTTCCACCCGTTCTAGGGCATTTAAAGCCTGTTGACGACTAATATGGGAAAAAGGACGAAACCAACCCGTTTTTCTGACTCTCCCCATCATTACCACATCCCAAGCGGTGACGGGATAGGTCCAGTCGATTTGAGATCTTTGGGGAACATAAGCGACTTTATCCAGTTGTTGCTGTAGAGATTGCCCTTGATAGTTAACGGTTCCCTGTTGTACGGGAATTAATCCTAGCATGGCTTTGATCAGGGTACTTTTGCCCGCACCGTTGGGACCGATAATACCGGTTAATCGTCCTGGATGAATTTTCAGGGTGATATCCCGTAGGGCTTCCACGCCGCGATAATATACTCCTAGATGACTAACTGTAATTGTCGTTTGCATAGTTGTTACCCTGAGTCTCCATTTCTAGCATAACTAAAAATGAGACAATTATGAAGCAACCATGAAAAGATTATGAAAGATAGCTAGGGTGAGATTAATCGCCACTCAGTAAAGCTTCCACGAATTCGTAACTGGAAAAGGGCCGCAGATCCTCGATTCCTTCCCCAGCGCCAACAAAGCGAATCGGTAGGTTAAGCTGACGCGCTACGGCAAGGGCAACACCCCCTTTAGCTGTACCATCGATTTTAGTCAGGATCACGCCGCTTAATTGGGCAGCTTCCGAGAAAACCTCTGCCTGTCGCAGGCCGTTTTGTCCTAAAGTGGCATCGAGAACTAGAAGCGATTCCACCACAGCACTCTCGGCTTTTTTGTCGATAATGCGGCGAATTTTGCTTAATTCTGCCATTAAGTTCTTTTTATTCTGCAATCTTCCCGCCGTATCTACTAAGAGTAATTCTATCTCCCTGGATTTAGCGGCTTCGATGCCATCGTACACCACGGCGGCCGGGTCGGTATTTTTGCCCGGGTTGGCAATTACTTCGACTTGCGATCGCTCTCCCCAAACTTTCACCTGTTCCACGGCAGCAGCGCGAAAGGTGTCGGCAGCGGCGATCATACAGCTATAGCCAGATTGTTTAGATAAATGGGCTAATTTGCCGATAGTCGTCGTTTTACCCACTCCGTTAACTCCTGTGAGCATCCATATATTTAATTTGCCTTTTTCTGGCTCAAAACCGGGGTTGCTATAATTGGCTAAAGGTGCATCTAAAATCTCGCGGATAATTTCTTTGAGATATTCGATCGCTTTTTCGGGGGGCAAAGCTTCCTGTTTTAGCTTATTTTGGAGGGTAGTGATAATATAATCGGTGGCATCTACCCCCACATCGGCCTGAAGCAATAAAGCTTCGATTTCCTCCACCGCATCTTGATTGAGTGGACCCTGACCGACCACGGCCTTAAGCTGATTGACCAAGCTGCGGCGCGTTTTGCCTAAACCCTGACGCAATTTTTTTAACCAGGTGATTTCTTCTTCTGAAACGTCCTCTGCTTGTCGTCCCTGATTGGCTAAAACTTTGGCCGACCAGATAAAATCTTCATCTGGTTCTGTGGGGGTTTCGATGGCGGTTTCTTTAAGAATTTCGAGGCGATCAGATTTTTTCAGCCATGCGGGGGTATTATCCTCGGTTTCTTCTTCTTTAACTGGTTCTTGCTCTTGCGGAGATTCCGTTTCAGCAATGGATGTTTCAGGGGTTTCGCTCACGACGGCCTCGGCCGTGGCTTTTTTCTCTTGAATATTTTTAAAGGCTTTTTTGGCCCAATCTAAATACTCTTCCTGACTGGTTGCCTCGCTAGTCGTCGGGGTTGCCTCGCTGGGGGTGTCCTCTACGGGTGCGGGGGGTGTTTGTTCTTGTTCGGGTTGGACTTTCTGACGACGGAACCAGTTAAACATAGGAGAAACTAAACATAAAACTATTTATCTAGTTTATCTTAACCCTTGAAGTGAGCAATTTTGATACTTAGATTTTTAATTATGGATTTCTCCGCATTTTTTGCCAGAGATTAAGGAAAAAATATGATCCGAGTAACTCAATTGATAACCTTGCTCAAGGATAACTTTATCTCTTTTTAGGGAAATGCTGTATCCTAGAAAATAGAATAGGAAGGAGAGTCAAAAATGTTAAGCGCTACTGAAACTAAATATTATACTCCCGAAGAATATCTAGCTCTGGAGGAAACATCCGAAGATAAAAATGAATATCGTCAAGGAGAAATTATCCCAATGGTAGGAGCCACCACTAATCACAATCAGATTTGTCTAAATTTTTGCCGTAATTTTCCCTTAAATATCAATAATCAAGATTATTATACCTACATGGAAACGGTGCGTTTATGGCTGTCAGATTATAGTATTTACACCTATCCCGATGTGATGGTGATTAAAGGTAAACCTCTCTATCAAGGGAATAGTCAATCTAACGTGATCAATCCTTTAATTATTGTCGAAATTCTCTCCAATTCTACCCAAGCTTATGATCGAGGGGATAAGTTTAAATTCTATCGTTCCTTGCCAACTTTTCAGGAATATATTCTGATCGAACAATCTAGTTATAGTGTGGAACGTTACTATAAACAAAAGGATGATCAATGGTTAATTGATTTCGTCACGGGGGAAAATGCGGTTTTACAATTGGTGTCGGTAGATTGGCAGATTTCTTTTCAAGATTTATATCAAAGAGTAAATTTCGACCTAGCAGAAACCTAAAATTAATAGAAAGGTGAAAGAGAGTCGCTGTCAATAAAATCTTCATCTCATCAGCTTTTAAATAAATAGATAATCTTTTTTGGTATAAGTAGTTGGACAAAAGTAAAGTTAACTGTGGGGTAAGGAGTCAGTCCTGATGAAAAAATTTTCACCACCAAAGATGAAAGAGGTTTCCTTCCCTACACTCCACACCCTACACCCTCTTTCAAGTCAGGAGTCGGTCGGCAGTAAGAATTGCGGTAATTTACATGTCTTAAGATTGACAACAGAATTTGGCTCTTCGTTACTTGTTATGGTTCGAGGGGGTAGCACAAATCGACTAAATCCTTATCTGGCAAGAGATTTAATTGATTAGTTCGCTCTAGATCAAAAACAATTGACAA
>NZ_JASJFE010000815.1:0-3706 GCF_030067735.1 Microcystis sp. M53598_WE2
AAATTTATTTTGCACGACTACTTAAGTGGGTGGGTGGAATTAAATATAAGATGAACGTAGGTTGGGTTGAAGCATGAAACCCAACGCCTGCATGGGTTACGCTACCGCTAACCCATCCTACAAATAATTTTGCCTCCCTACTTAAGACTTCGAGATAGCAGCTGCTAGATGGTGATTTTGTCCTTGCGTTTCCCAAAGATGGGCGTACTATGAAAGTAGGGGAAAAAAGATAATTTTAGCGATCGATTAACAATGACTAGGGAGCTCTGTAGGATTTTATTGATAGAGGATGAACCGACGACTGTTAAATTAATCCAGAGATTGCTGTTAAAGGCCCCCCAATGTTCCCTGGCCGGGGGGTTGACTTTTACCCTCACCCAAGCTCAGGATCTACAGCAAACTGCCGAAAAACTAGCAGGGGAGAAATTTGATCTCATCCTCTTAAGCTTGGAAATCTCTGTCCCCCCCGGCTTAAATATTCTAGTCAAAACCAGAGAATTAGCCTCTGATATACCGATAGTGGTTCAAACTACTAGCAATGATGAGAAATTAGTCGTTAAAGCCTTTCAACTGGGTGCTGACGGTTATATTCAGTTAAATAATATCGATAGTAGTCTTTTAGTCTATCAAATTCGTGTGGCGATCGAGCGTCAGCAATATATCCTCAATCTTAAACATCAACAACAGGAAGAGGAATTTCGCGAACTGGAACAGTTAATCAAGGGAGTACAAACTAGCATCACGGCGAAAATGTTCGGTTCTGAGGCAATAAAGCAGAGTATTCCCGATATTTTTCAAGAATTAGTCCAAAATTACGGAGAGTTATTAGACTTAGCTTTAGAAGAACAAGCATACAAAGTGGAACATAATCTATCGGAACGACTGCGAAGCTTGGCCGATAAGTTAGGATTCTTAAAAGCTAGTCCTCGCGATGTGGTGGATATTCATACCACCACCCTACGCCAAAAAAATCAGGATGTCACCCTGGCCAAAGCGCAGGCCTACGTTAGCGAAGGTCGTCTCATGGTCTTGGAATTGATGGGTTATCTCGTCTCTTTCTATCGTAAATACTATATCGGTCTCAGCAACATTAAACTGTTCAATAACACGCAATCATGAGTCAATATCTTCTCAAACTCTACATTATGGGCGATTCAAGTAAATCCCAGAGGGCGATCGCCAATATTTTTCGTATCTGTCGCGAGGAGTTATCCGATCTTTATACAGTAGAAATAATTGATGTTCTCGAACAGCCCCAATTAGCGGAACAGGATAAAATTCTCGTAACTCCTACTTTAGTCAAACAACTTCCCCCACCCCTACAAAGAATTATCGGCGATATGTCCAATACTCAAAAGGTTCTCCTCGGTTTGGATGTTATTCCCAAAGACTCCCATCTCAATTAGGATTCACCTAAAAATTCTTCTGGTTAGGTTTTTCCTCTCTAATAATCAGTCTTTAATAACCGGATTTAGTGTAAGTCCGAAAGAAAGATGGGAGCTAGTCTGTCTTGAGGCATTCCCCCCCGAGTTCAGAGGCCTCGACAATCGCGCGTAGCGAGTCGAGGTAGTTGACCTAATCTCAACATATTGCCCCAGTCAACCGGCCGCACCCGATAGCACTTCTATCAGGAATTAAGGTAAGCTGTTGAGCAGTAAGATTTTAAGGAACTAATTATGTTTAAAAATTGGTCTTTCGACGATTGGATGAATCATATCCTTTTTCTGGCTACAATTATGGCTTTGCTGACGATTTGGCTGAGTAGATAAATAAAAACTATTTTTCTTTCCTCGCTTTACCGAAAATTTGGGTTTAAGGTTCCCCGTCCATTTTACGGCAGGGAGTGTCAAAATAAGAAACAAAACCCTCAGCGATCGATATGACTGACTCAATCCCAAAAATTTGTATTCTCGGTGGTGGTTTTGGTGGACTCTATACTGCTTTACGTTTGAGTCAATTGCCTTGGCCCGATCAACACCCCCCCCAAATTACCTTAATTGATAAAAACGATCGCTTTTTATTTTCTCCCCTTCTCTACGAATTAGTCACCTCAGAACTGCAATCCTGGGAAATTGCTCCCCCTTTCAGCGAATTGCTCGCCAATACCCCCGTTAACTTCCAACAGGGAACCGTCACGGCGATCGATGTTAATAATCATAAAATAACCCTTGACAATAAAAACGATATATGCTATGACCGCCTCGTGATCGCCCTCGGTGGTCAATCCTCCCTTGACTTCCTACCCGGGGCCAGAACCCACGCTATCCCCTTTCGTAGTATCGAGGATGCCTATCGTCTTCGGGATCGACTCAAAACCCTAGAAAAATCCGATCGCGATAAAATTCGGGTCGCCATTATCGGGGGCGGTTATAGCGGCGTAGAATTAGCCTGTAAGCTGGCCGATCGCCTCGGAGAAAGGGGAAGAATTCGTCTGATCGAAAGAAATAGCGATATACTTGGCCCTTCAACCCAATTTAACCGCGAAACCGCCAAAAAAGCCCTGGAAAAACGTCTGGTTTGGTTAGACCTAGAAACCACCGTCGCCGACATTCAAGCTGATCGCCTCTCCCTTGACTACAAGGGACAGATCGACAATATCCCCGTTGATCTAATTCTCTGGACCGTTAGTCCGATCGCCTCCCCACTGCTCGCTAATTTGCCCATAGCACATAATGAGCGCAAATTACTAAAAGTTAATCAATATTTACAAACTGTCGAAAACCCCAGCATCTACGCGATCGGCGATGCGGCCGATAGTCGCGATCAAGACGATAAACCATACGCTGCCACGGCCCAAGTGGCCCTTCAACAGTCCGACTACTGCGCTTGGAATATTTGGGCGAGTTTCCACGATAAACCAGCTTTACCCTTCCGTTATCAACCTTTAGGCGAAATGTTGACCCTCGGAGTCGATGAAGCTACCATTAGCGGTTTAGGACTAGAATTAGCCGGTCCCCTTGCCCATCTTACCCGTCGCTTAGTCTATCTCTACCGTCTGCCCACCCTTAACCATCAAATCGCCGTAGCATTCAACTGGATTACCCAACCCCTTCTATCCCTCATTTCTGAGTAGCGAGTTCAGATATTCCTCCACTAACAAACTATCTCGATCGGTCAATTCCTGACCATCGAGACGATTTAAAAGCATTACTGCACCAAATAACCGATTATTAACCCTAATTGGCACAGCTAAAGCCGTTTTTATCCCCAAAGCCACCGCTATATCCTGACGAATGCGATTATCTCCTAGGGTTTGTCCTACCACCACCGGACAACTATCCTGGTAAACCACCGTACACAATCCCGACGTGGCAATATCACCCCTTTTGCCGACAATTGCCCCGGTGTTTTTACCTGCACCCGCGCAATAATCAATACTATCACCGTCAAATTCGGCAATGATAACCGTTTCTGTTGGAATTAAACCTAAAATTTCTTCAGCAATGCGATCGAGATTAGTTAATTTTTCCATAATGGGTTAGGGGTTGAGGAGATGGGGTGTTATACTCAAAAAAACAGCAATTCATTAACTTTAGTCTATAGTTTGTGAACTGAAGTCACTAACCCCGCCCTAAAAGGGACGGAGCTTGCCTAGACCAATTTAGGCGACGCAAGTAGAGACTACCGCATCGAGACACAAGCTGGCACAGACCTCCGAATACTTCCCTAGTTCGGATTACCTCTAAGCTTTATTGGCTCTTCGTTA
>NZ_JASJFE010000657.1:0-3400 GCF_030067735.1 Microcystis sp. M53598_WE2
GATTTTGAGAAATTTGTTCATAGATATCTTTCAAAGCTTCAGCGATTTCCTTGGGACGAGTTGTCTCTAATCCCATCAAATCTTCTAAAATTCGATCAACATTTTTGCCGTAGGACTCCTGCACGGGATCAATTTTTATTCCCATTTCTGTTTGTTCCATGAAGTGTAAACTTTCTGGCTGAACATGAGTAATAATATTAGGAGAATGGGTGGAAATAAAAAATTGACAGTTAGGAAAAACTTCTAGTAATTTAGGTACTACAAATCTTTGCCATTGAGGATGTAAATGTAAGTCAATTTCGTCAATGATAATAACGCCATTACCCGTTAAGGGATAAAGATTTTTAGGATTAGCAATCGCCATTCTTCGAGCTAAATCTCCAAGCATAGCAATCAGACATTTTTCTCCATCAGAAAGTTGATTAACAGTAACTATTTTATTCTTTTTTGTTACTTCCATTCTCAAGGGATTACGACGGACGCTAAGATTAGTAAAATCGGGTAGAAAACGTTCGATCGTTTCCCGAACCGCTTCCAATTGGGGATCAGGAAAACAAAAACCTTCTGGTTTAATTAGATCATACTGATATTTTCTATTTTCATTTTCTAAATCTTCACGTTCGCGAAACCATTCAAAAAAAGTGCGAAAATCTGATCCACTGGTTAAAGCATTTTCGTAGGCACTTAGAGAATCAAATTGATGTTTTGTTTTAATTTTTAAGGGTATATCCAGCACTGCTCGATTAACAGAATAATAAACAAATAAAGGTAAGTTAATTTGTCCTTGATGTTCAGTAATTTGTCGTTGTATTTGTTGAGTGTATTCATTTAATTGGCTAAAATTACTCCCTTTTACAGCGTGGCTATATCCAGTCCTAGTTTTTACTATTTTCCAAGTAATCTCTTGACTATCTTCCGTCGCCCCAGTGATTTCAATTATAGCCGTCCCCTGACCATTATTAATCTCGGTTTCGCTAATCTTTCGTCCACTGGCATTAGTATTTTTTAGGCGATTAACTAACCATGAAAGCATAATAGCCAAACTGTCTAAAATGGTGGATTTTCCAGCACCATTAACTCCTATGAATACGTTTAATTGCCGATGAAAGTCGATGTTTAAACTGACTGCACCTCGATAATTAATAAGCTTTATAGACTTAATTCTCATGGTTTTTTGTATCGGCAAGATTTGCTTATATTTGAGATAATTGTTAGAGAATGACTCTCCAATAATTGCCAGTAAAACTTAGATAGGGTTAAGAGACAGTAGGACAAGGAATAGAAAAAAATATTGACCAAAGAAATAATATCTAGTTTTGGCACAGAACCGGATAGTCATAATGATTATTTATCATTTACTCCCGACCAACTAAAAAAACCCCGGCTGACTTTCCCGATCGCTGCCCTCTGTGAGACAATCGATCGAGTGTTATCCTAAACTCCGCCAATTTTCATGTCCGACGACGCTACTATTCGCACTGCTGTACAACGTCTCTACAATACCTATCCTTTCCCCCCCGAACCGCTCCTAGACGAACCTCCTCCGGGTTACAATTGGCGCTGGAATTGGATTGCTGCCTATAACTTTTGTTGTCATCGTAAACCCGAACGAGAGGATATCCGCATTCTCGATGCAGGTTGTGGTACTGGTGCGGGAACTGAATATCTGCTCGCGCTCAACCCTTTCGCTCATGTAGTCGCTATAGATATCAGCGAAAAAGCTCTAGAAATTGCCAAAGAACGCTGTAATCGTTCGGGAGTTGCGACAAAGCACCGAGGTTCTCTGGATTTTCACCATTTACCCCTTGAATCCGCCACTAATCTCCCCGGAGAATTTGATTTAATTAACTGCGTCGGGGTGCTGCACCATCTCCCGGACCCGATTAAAGGGATTCAATCCCTCGCGCAAAAACTGGCCCCTGGTGGTCTGCTGCATATTTTCGTCTATGCTCAATTGGGACGCTGGGAAATCCAGTTAATGCAATCTGCGATCGCACTTTTGCAAGGAGACCGACGCGGGGATTATAAAGATGGGGTCGCTGTCGGCCGAGAGATTTTTGCTTCACTACCGGAAAATAATCGCATTTTGAAACGGGAAAAAGAGCGTTGGTCAATGGAAAATCATCGCGATGAATCCTTCGCTGATATGTACGTTCACCCCCGGGAAGTGGACTACAATATCGATACCCTCTTTCAACTGATTGATGCGTCAGGATTAGCTTTTATTGGCTTTTCTAACCCTTCCTACTGGCAATTAGAGCGTTTATTGGGTAAATCCCCCGAATTGATGGCTAGAGCGCAAAATTTAGGGGAAAGGGAACGTTATCGCTTGACGGAATTATTAGACCCAGAAATCACCCACTATGAATTTTTCCTCGCTAAACCACCGATTTTGACTGCCGATTGGTCCGGGGATCAAGTCCTAGAGAATGCAGTGGCCGAAGTTCATCCCTGTCTTTACGGCTGGCCTAGTGCAAGTGTTCTAGATTACGATTATCGGCCGGTTAATCTCTCGGAAAGAGAATTTGCTTTTTTACAAGCTTGTGATGGTCGTTTAACCGTGGGAGAAATCGACGCTCAAGTTGCTTTAGGATTAACTGCTGTGCGTTCCTTACAACAGCGCCAACTACTGATTTTAAGTTAGGGAAAATTTGGGGATGTTAGAGATAGCGTCCCTTGGCAATGGGTAACTTGTGAACTAACTTGGCTAAATCTTACAAAAACTTCTTTTTTCTCAACAATTATCCCCCTCCTGTCCCCATGGTTTCAGCCCCAGAATTAACCGGGGCTGAATTATAATAGTTTAAGAAAGTGGACAAGGCTGCTAAATTTCTGATCAGTCCGATTTTTGCCCATCGGCAAACGGGAGAATTTAATCATTATCCCAAGATTCCGAGGCGATTAAGTCACCAATTTGATCCCTGAGAAGGTAGTCACACCGTTCTAGTTCACATTCAACACAAACCCACTCCCGGGGGGGAATGAACTGACAGAGGGTGTAGATCGGTTGGTGTCTGCTCACTACCCCCTGTTCTACCATCTGACGGACTTCGTCCTTAATCATCCTGATAGAGTAAGCGGTGGGAGCGGTGGAGAAAGTTATGGCACTCATGGGAGATTTCCTGCAAGATCTACAAAAGAAGTCTTATCACTAACTATATTCTAACCTATATGGGGACAAAAGAGATTTTTTGCTGTATCGACGATTACAATTTTTTATATATAGCGAAACCCTCTCCCCTCGCCAGTTTAGGCTTAGGTTAAGAAAAGTTAAATTTATCGGCTAAAAGCTGTCGAGTCCCCTTATGCCAAATCAGTTATCAGTGATCAGTTATCAGTGATCAGTTAAGCTGTTGACTATCTAGGGTTGGCTGAATAAATCTAAAAACCTTGTTGGATA
>NZ_JASJFE010000020.1:0-1567 GCF_030067735.1 Microcystis sp. M53598_WE2
CCTACTATGAATCAACCCTACTATGAATCAACCCTACTATGAATCAACCCTACTATGAATCAACCCTACTATGAATCAACCCTACTATGAATCAACCCTAGGAGGGGCAGGGGGGATCAGAGGCAAAATCTATTTTTAATTTAATTATAACTACTTACTTAAGTTAATTTTCCCCAAAAAATCTTCGGCTCTCTTGTCGTTTGTGTGATAGATTTACTGATCGAATCTGTCTTGCTCTCTCTGTCCTTTGTGCCTTTGTGGTTTATCCCCAAGAGGGTCTTTTTTCCAGTCTATCCCTTCGGTGAGAAAAATAAGAGCGGAAACCACAGTTGATGAAGAATATCTTCATTAATCCGACGCACGGCTAACCATTCCAACATATTGGAACGATGGCAGGTGGCCACAGCGATCGCACTGATATCATCTTCTTCTGCTGCCGTCAAAACTTCTAATACAGGTGTTCCTTGTCGCACTTCGCTCTGTACTTGCAAACCGAGTTTTTCTAGTCGCACTTGCACCGATTCTAATTCCCGACGGGCATCATTTAAACGAGATTCGGTGACACCGGGATCGCGACTGATATTTTCCACTACCCGGACGAGGAGACATTGCTCAAAAGAGCCGGGGGCGCGGGTTTGGGCGTATTTTTCCATCTGTTCAATTAGATAAATCGCGTCGGGACTGCCATCGTAGGGAATTAATAAATGTTTCCAGAGATGCTGACAGCGCAGGGCCAATTCATCGCGAGTATAAACTGATAATAATTGCGGTCGGAAAATCAGCAGCGGAATATCGGTCATACCTGCGATCGCTAAACTGGTACTACCGAATAATTTTTCTTGGACAGCACCGCGCATGGGATTTCCCATCAAAATCACGTCAATAGAGTGATTAGCGAGGATTTCCCGCACGGCATCCACGGGACGACGGTTAGAGATTTCGACAATAACTGTCATACCGTCGGGAATATTTGCTAAAGCTGGGGATAATTTTTCTTTGGCCGCGTCAATTTTCGCTTGATTTACGGCAGCTAGGGTGGGTTGTTCCCAAACCGGAATACTGTGGAGGAAGATAACTTGTTTTAAGCCGCTCAGGGCTAAGTGTGGCACACAATGGACAAGACGATGGAGACCATCGAAAAGATCTGTACAGATCAAAGCGCGCTCGAACATAAATTAACCCCTAGCAATTCGGTTATCCTTCCCTAAGAATAGCTAAAAAGGTGAAGAAATGCGCCCCGCATCCCTAGCTCGTTTCCGGAGAAACCCAGCCGGAGAAAGAGGTCGCCCGCAGGGGTGAAATGAGTTATTGGGGAGCCCAGGGATTAGAATCTAGACCCCACTGGTGTTTGAGAAAAGCTTTGTACATATTTTCTCTGACCATCATTTGTTCGTAGAGCTTGATCAGGAAATCCTGCGCTTGCTCCTGACTCATTTTTTCTACCTGAGTCTGAAAAGAACGAATGTTGAACTGTTGTTCTAAGGAAAGTTCGATCGGTTGAGACATGGTGTTCCTCCTCGATGAAGACAGTGGTTGATAACAAGCGAGATGGGTGATGGGTATCACC
>NZ_JASJFE010000994.1:0-2144 GCF_030067735.1 Microcystis sp. M53598_WE2
CTATCCCCGTGGAGGGAGAAGCCTTAAAAAACTGGTTACAGACTAGGGCTAATCAGATTATCGCCGGCGATCGACTCAGTAAGCAAGAGGCCCTAGCTTTAACTGCGATCGAAGGTCAGGAAAATATTTTCAGCTTATGTGAGGCTGCCGATCGCATTCGTCAGGCCTGTTGTGGTAATACGGTGGATTTATGTAGCATTATCAACATAAAATCGGGAAGTTGTTCGGAAAATTGCAGTTTTTGTTCCCAATCCGCCCACCATCCCGGACAAGATTCGCCTATCTACGGTTTAAAAAGTCGCGAGGAAATCGTCAGCCATGCGAAAGCGGCAGCCGAAGCGGGGGCCAAACGCTTCTGTTTAGTTAGTCAAGGTCGGGGATTAAAGTACAATAGCCCTAAATCGCAGGAATTCGAGGAAATACTGGCCACGGTTCAAGAAATCATCGAAACGGCCAAGATTAAACCCTGTTGCGCCCTGGGAGAGTTAACCCTTGCCCAAGCGCAGGCCTTAAAAGAAGCCGGAGTTACCCGTTATAATCACAATCTGGAGGCTGCCGAGAATTTTTATCCTAACGTGGTCTCCACCCACAGTTGGCAGGATCGGGTAGAAACGGTAAAAAACCTGAAAGCGGCGGGAATTCAGGCTTGTACGGGCGGAATTATCGGTATGGGGGAAAGTTGGATCGATCGCATTGATTTAGCTTTTTCTCTGGCGGAATTAGAAGTGGAATCAGTGCCGATTAACCTATTAAACCCCAGAAGTGGCACCCCTTTAGGTCATTTACCCAAACTGGAGCCCTTTACTGCCCTAAAAGCGATCGCTATTTTCCGGTTTATTTTACCCCAACAAATCCTCCGTTATGCCGGGGGACGAGAGGCAGTGATGGGAGAATTGCAAAATCTGGGGCTAAAATCGGGAATTAATGCTATGCTGATTGGGCATTATTTGACCACTCTAGGACAACCCCCCCAACAGGATCAGGCGATGTTGGCTGATCTTAGTTTAATAGGAGGAGAAGCCCCCATCCCCGGTGAATACCAACCCCAACAGGCAACCTAAATCACGTCGAGGACGAGAATCTCCGCCGCGGCGCGCTTCCGCATCGGTTCCCAATGAGTTACTCTGGGCTTTGATTGGTTTGTTGCTGACAATTTTTAGTACATTTGTTCCGGTCAGCCTAGCTAGTTGGTCGGCTACTACGGGTCTATCTTCGCAAAAACTGGGCATAACTTACCAAATTGGCGCAGTATTGTTAACGGGCTGTCTGGGGGGCAAAAATGCCGGGCTTCTCGCCCAGGTGGCCTATATTTTTCTCGGTTTAACTTGGTTGCCCGTGTTTGCCCAGGGTGGGGGAATGGGTTATCTGAAAGAAGCCAGTTTTGGCTATATTTTAGGCTTTATGCCGGGGGCATGGCTGTGTGGTTGGCTGGCTTTTCGCTGGCGCGCCAAGATAGAAACTCTGGCTTTAAGTGCTTTTGCCGGTTTGTTAGTTATTCATCTGTGCGGTTTATTATATATGCTGGGATTGTCGATTTTTCAGCCCCAAGCCAGTCAAATCACCTTTCCCGATAGTTTGCCCACCCTATTTATGAATTATTCAGTCTGGCCATTTTTAGGGCAGTTAGTAGTAATTTGTGTGGTGGTAATTATTGCCTTTTTCTTCCGTAAATTATTATTTTATTGATGCCACAGCCAATGTTAAAAAAGAATCGCTGGTTTTGGATAGTGGCGGTGCTTGGTCTAATTTTAGACCAAGTAACTAAGTATATAACCGTGCAGAGTTTTGAGCAAATTGGTGAGACTTTCCCGATTATTCCGGGGGTTTTTCATTTTACCTATGTGATTAATACTGGGGCGGCTTTTAGTGCTTTTCGGGGCGGTGTTGGTTGGCTAAAATGGCTATCCTTATTAGTTAGTTTGGGATTAATGGCTTTTGCTTACTTTGGACCGCATTTAAATCGTTGGGAACAATTAGCCTACGGTTTTATTTTAGCAGGGGCTTTCGGCAATGGTATCGATCGCTTTTTGTTTGGTTATGTGGTGGATTTTCTCGATTTTAGATTGATTAATTTTCCTGTTTTTAATCTGGCTGATGTCTTTATTAACATCGGGATTATTTGTCTCTTAATTTCTACCTTTCCC
>NZ_JASJFE010000445.1:0-2081 GCF_030067735.1 Microcystis sp. M53598_WE2
GCTATCCCGAAGCTCTCCAAGACTATCAAAAAGTTCTCGAACTGGACGAAAAAGATCTGATTGCGATTACCAATATTGGCTTAATTTATTACGAACAAGGCGATCTAAATTTGGCCAGTAGCCAATTTCAAAAAAGTCTTGAAATTAACCCCCAATCTGCCGAAAATCAACTGGCTCTCGCTGTTACTCTCTACCGTCAAGGCAATACGGAGAAAGCGATCAAACTTGCTAAAAGTGCGCTTAAAATCGACCCTGAATTTGCCAAGGTTGAAACCCTGCAAAAAAATCTCTGGGGTGATAAAATCATCGCCGATGCTCGAAAACTGTTCTCGCAACTGTAGTAGTTTCTTAGGTTGGGTTGAGCGAATAAATATGTTAAAGAAAACCTCTAAATTCTCAGGGAAAGCGAAACCCAACACCCAACACCTAAATCCGTCTGAATCTTTTTGTTGGGTTGCCTTGGGTCTATAGTTGGGTTTCCTTACGTCAACCCAACCTTGTATGATGATTAGCGGCTAATTGATCGGCAATAAGAGACTCCCCCGCTCTTTGAAGGCTTGAAATAGCCAAGTCTTGAAGTCTTTGTCAAAAATGAGCTTATTTTTTCGAGAAATTACTGCATTTTTAACATCCATTCTACCGCGCGTTCATAAAGTTCTAAATTACCAGTTTTTATCAAAGCATTAGCGGCTTTTTGCAAATAGTTAAGGCTCGCTACTCGACTACTAGGATTTTTATCATCGTAGGTGGCAAGCGCCAAATTATAATAAGCTTCGCCATAATTTGGCTGATAAGTAATTGCTAATTGATAATCAGCGATCGCTGCCTTCTTATCGCCCATTTTTTCCTTAACTAAACCTCGATTATAGTAAGCTTCAGCATAGTTAGACTGGAGAGAAATAGCCATATTTAAATCCTCCAAAGCACCGGTATTATTTCCCAAATCAAAGCGAATAACTCCCCGGTTATTATAGGCAATAGGATTATTGGAATTCAAGCTAACTGCCTTATCTAAATCCTCTAAAGCACCCTCCTTGTCCCCAGTTTGTCGTCGAATAATACCACGATTATTATAGGCGATCGGATTCTCCGATATTCTCGGTGTTACTTGTACATTATCGGGAATAGTAGCGGTATCAGTGCGTGCATTTCCCCGATTACTATACGCTGTCACATCGATAGGATTAATGCTCAAAGATTGCAGGTAATCTGTAATCGCTCCTTGGTCATCTCCCACGTCAGCGCTACTATTACCACGACTATAGAAAATTCTCGCATCACGGACTTTTTGTAGGAATACATTATAATCCTCGATCGCTCCCTGTTTATCCCCTTTTTCAAAACGCGCATTGGCCCGTTTATGATACCCTTCTGGATCGTTAGGATGGGCAACTATATAAGTAGTATAATCTCTTTCGGCCGCGGCAAAATTTTTCAGAGCAAAATAAGCATCTCCCCGGGCTTGAGCATGACAAGAGACATTATAATTAGGACGAAAATCGGTTTCTCTGGAGTTATAAAAATAATTTCTGTCGGCAGATTCTCGGATATTTTCGCTACAGACAGATCGAGAAGTAAAACTAGGTGTATTAATCCCATCATCTTGGGCTAAGGCAATATTATAATTATCTACTGCCTCCTGATAACGCCCCAATTTATACAGCACTAACCCCCGATGATAGTTAGCGGCTGCATCATGACGATTTCGTGCCACTGCCGCAGTAAAATCCTCTAAAGCTCCTGCGTATTCTTGATATTTATTGGCTCGCATTAACCCACGATATACATAGGCTTTTGCGTCTTGGGGTTGCAGATAAATTGCTTGGTTATAATCTTGAATTGCCCCTTGATTATTGTTGAGTCTTAGGTGAGCATAACCCCGTTTAAGAAATGCTCTAGAATGGGGAATTTTATCGTAGTTGGGATTAATACGAATGACAAGTGCTAGATCTTTGATTGCTCCATTGTAATACTCGATCGCTGTTTGATATCCTTGGGGGGAATTAGAAGATAAATTGGCTAATTCGACTTCCTCGTCAGCCATTTCAATTTGTACTCTGGCACGGTTTTGATAACTGCTA
>NZ_JASJFE010000678.1:0-4443 GCF_030067735.1 Microcystis sp. M53598_WE2
GTCAGTCCCGATGAAAAAATTTTCACCACCACAGATGAAAGAGGTTTCTTTCCCTACACCCCACACCCTACACCCCACACCCTCTTTCCAGTCAGTCCCGATGAAAAAATTTTCACCACCACAGATGAAAGAGGTTTCTTTCCCTACACCCCACACCCTACACCCCACACCCTCTTTCCAGTCAGTCCCAACGAAAAAATTTTCACCACCACAGATGAAAGAGGTTTCTTTCCCTACACCCGTTCGGACCTCGGCCATCTATATATATAGGGTTTGCCGAAAAAGCGTTTCGTGGGGTTAGGAGTCAGTATTCAGTGATCAGATGCGGGTTTTCAGTTCACTGTTCACAGCAAAATACTCCCCACTTCCCCACTTCCCCAATCCCCTATACCTTTTAAACAGGATTTAGTATTAGCCTGTATCAGCATTTCTGATTCTATAGTTAAGTTTGGCTAATAACAGCTTATTTTTAGTTCTTTGTCAAGCCCCTATTATAATTTTTAATCTCTGACCTTTAGCCCGATTTGACATTGATCTTAAAAATCTGGTTTTTTGTAGCGAAGAAAACAGTTTTATTAACCATTATCTGCATCGATAGAGAGAAATCGAGGAGGGCTGATAATCCTTGAAAGCCTTGTCAATACTAGCGTTATTACCTCTCGAAATTTCACTAATTCCCTAAGTTTTCCTAACCTTGATCCCCTCTAGGACACAAAAAATTAAAAACCTTTCATCTTAACTTGGTTTTTAGCGCCAGTCAACCCTTTATTTAAATTTTTGATTCTCTTGCCCGATAACGATATAAATTCTCGTAATGACCAACCAATTTTCCGTGATACGGTTGAACAGAAAGCAACCAAGTTAGCTCTGCAAGCACAAAGGAATGTTAGCAAGTTCCTTCAGCTTTGCATTGGGAACTTGCTAACGCACAATAAGAAAGTCTATGAATAAACAACTGATCAACAAACTACAAGCTGTAACTGCCCTTACCGTAGTGGGGACTACAGCCTCGATAATTTGTTCCCAGACAGCAGGACACAGCAACAGCCTGACGGATATTAGCGTAGATCGTCAAACTGTTATCGAGTCCACTTCTCAAACCATTCTGTCCGCTTTTTTTAATAGTCGAACAAATGATTCAAGTATTAAGATATCACGTTCGGTTCAAGATAATGCTAACGAAATTCTAAAAACTTTGGAGTCCCTAGTGGACAAAGAAAATACCGTCCCTGCAAGCGTTACACCCCAGACCCAAGAGGCCATTCCTTCGACGGGACAACCCCAATCACAACCCAATCAAGTCAAGCCGGCCCCGGCTAATGCCCCAGCCAGCAATCCTGCCTCAGTGACACCAGCAGAGAAGCCGAAAACAAGCCCAGCGGTAAAAACCAGCAGTCGCCCCCGTAAAAAGGGAATGGCCTCTTGGTATGGTCCTGGTTTCCACGGTCGTCGCACCGCTAGTGGTGAGACTTTTAACTCTAGTAGTTTAACCGCCGCCCATCGCTATCTACCTTTCGGCACCAAGGTTAGGGTAACTAATCTGCGTAACGGGCGCTCGGTGGTGGTGCGAATTAACGATCGCGGTCCGTTTAGCGGTGGTCGCGTCATCGATCTCTCCAGAGGTGCGGCAGCGATTATCGGTGTTTTCCAATCGGGAGTTGCCCCAGTTGTCTTGGAAGTTTTAGGCAGATAATCAGTTATCACTATGGCAGTGATCACTGCTATAGTGATCCTATTGGGATTTGACTGGGTTTATGTTAGAAATTAGCGATTTATCGGTTAATTATGGCGGAATAAAGGCATTACAGCAGGTTAGCTTAAGGGTAGAAAAAGGGGAAATTGTCACCCTGATTGGAGCGAACGGAGCAGGAAAAACGACGACTCTAAAGACGATATCTCGGATTTTAACGGCAAAGACGGGGCGAATAATTTATCAAGGTCAAGATATTACCCATTTACCGCCCCATGAAATCGTTAAGCGGGGAATTGCCCATAGTCCGGAAGGGAGAAGAATCTTAGCGCGTCAAACAGTCTTGACAAATTTGCAGTTAGGTGCTTATACGAGAAGCGATCGCCTAGGAGTAAAAAGCGATATCGAAGAGCAGTGGCAACTGTTTCCCCGACTATCGGAGCGCCGAGAGCAGTTAGCGGGAACCCTAAGCGGTGGGGAACAGCAGATGCTGGCGATCGCCAGAGCTTTAATGAGTCGTCCCAAGTTATTGTTACTAGACGAACCCAGTTTAGGACTAGCGCCGCAGATAGTGCGAGAAATCTTCAGTATTATCCGTAAATTAAATGAATCGGGAGTAACTATCCTGTTAGTGGAACAAAACGCCAATTTAGCCCTAGAAACTGCCAATCGCGGCTATGTTTTGGCAGCGGGACGCTTGACTATCGCGGGAGAAGCCGGGGATTTACTCAGGGATGAGCGGGTCAAACAAGCTTATTTGGGTTAATCGATGATGATGCGCCAATTATAGATAAAAGCCTATGGTAAAGGTAGGACAAAAAATATTCACAAAATTTTACAAAGTCGCATAAAATGAACACATAACGAAATAGGTATTTTTTCTTACTGCCATGCTAACGGCTAACTTCCCCTGGCTCAGTGCCATCATTTTGCTCCCCTTGCTTGCCTCCTTCCTGATCCCTGTAATCCCCGACAAAGAAGGAAAAACTGTTCGTTGGTTCGCTCTTGGAGTCGGACTAGCAGACTTTATATTAATGTGCTACGTCTTTTTACAAAAATATGATTTAAGCAACCCCAACCTACAATTAGTGGAAAAAATCGATTGGGTTCCCCAAATTGGTTTAAGTTGGGCGGTGTCGGTGGATGGTATATCGGCACCGTTAGTTTTATTAGCAGGATTGGTGACAACCCTTTCTATCTTGGCCGCGTGGCAAGTGGACCGCAAACCCCGTTTATTCTACTTCCTGATGCTGTTGCTCTACGCCGCTCAGATTGGTGTTTTCGTCGCCCAAGACTTATTATTATTCTTTTTAATGTGGGAAATCGAGTTAATTCCCGTTTATCTACTCGTTTCCATCTGGGGTGGTCAAAAACGTCGTTATGCCGCCACTAAATTCTTACTCTACACCGCCGCCGCTTCTATCTTCATCCTCGTTGCCGGTCTAGCCATGGCCCTTTACGGTGGTGGTGCAATGACCTTTGATATGGCGGAATTAGGATTTAAAGATTATCCCCTCGCTTTAGAATTATTCCTTTACGCCGGTTTATTAGTCGCTTTCGGAGTCAAACTCGCCATCTTCCCCCTCCATACTTGGCTCCCCGATGCTCACGGTGAAGCTTCTGCACCTGTATCGATGATTCTCGCTGGTGTTCTCCTCAAAATGGGTGGTTACGGTTTAATCCGTCTTAATATGGGGCTTCTACCCGATGCACACATCTACTTTGCCCCGATTCTAGCGATTCTCGGTGTCGTTAATATTATCTACGGTGCTTTCGCTTCCTTCGGTCAACAAAACATGAAACGCCGTCTCGCTTATTCCTCGGTTTCACACATGGGATTCGTCCTTTTAGGGATTGCTTCCTTTACCGATGTGGGTATTAGCGGCGCTATGTTACAAATGCTCTCCCATGGTTTAATTGCCGCCGTCCTATTCTTCCTTGCTGGTGTCACCTACGACCGCACCCATACCTTAGCTTTAAACGAGATGGGTGGGATTGCCCAAGCGATGCCGAAAGTCTTCGCTCTCTTTACTGCCGGCGCCATGGCTTCCCTAGCGTTACCCGGAATGAGCGGTTTTGCCAGTGAAATTACTGTATTCATCGGTGTCACTAGCAGTGACGTTTATAGCCAAACCTTCCGGGTTGTGACTGTCTTCCTCGCTTCCGTTGGTTTAATCCTCACCCCGATTTATCTACTCTCCATGCTTCGTCAAGTTTTCTACGGAGATGGTTCTTCCTGCGATATTACTAACATTCTCCCCAACAAAAGTAACGAACAGGCAGTTTGTTTTGGTACTAGCTGTGTCCTCCCTCATGAATCAGAATATATTGACGCTAAACCCAGAGAAATCTTTATCGCTGTCTCTTTCCTCGCTTTGATTGTCGCTATCGGTTTCTATCCCCAACTGGCTACCCGTATCTACGATGTGAAAACGGTGGCAGTTAACTCGGAAGTGCGTCAAGCTTACACAGAAATCGCCGCCACTCGTCAAAATATCTACGCTGAAACTCAACCGGACGTAAGCGCCAAGGTTGCCAGTATCTTCCAATAAATTGGCAAGTCTAAAGTGAATAGGTTATCGGGAGTAGAAATTCTGCTCCTGATTTTTTTTTGGCGAGGAGATAATTAATTAGGGTTGGCTGAATAAATGTGAAATATAGACGAGGTAAGGGTTTTAGGGGTCTATTTCGCAAAACAAGTGCAAGATTTTCAGAGAATCGTGGTCTTGTAGGGGCGAAGCATTCGGGCATAA
>NZ_JASJFE010000700.1:0-1059 GCF_030067735.1 Microcystis sp. M53598_WE2
TAGACTGTTACCTCCCCAAGCGATTCGACGAGCGCTTAAACCCTGTAGTGAAGAAAAAGTTGACGAGTCTAAGGAAGAATATCCTATATTTAAAAGCTGGGCAGAAAGGTTACATGAATATAGTGATAAAAAAATTCCTTTTTCCCTAGAACAGTTTAAGCTGGATGCTACTACAGTCAATGTTCTTGAGCAAATGGGAGTAATTTATGAGGACAAGGATAAAGAAGATGCAGTTCGTTATTATATGCCCGAAATATTCCGTGAAGGGTTAGGATTTTCTAGTCAAGGTGCGCGTCCTCGTGTTCTCGCTTTAAAGCGCAAAGTTTTGGGGAAATCAAATTTTTAATGGTTCGAGCTTTTTGGCAATGACTATATGATTGATTGTTGTCAGCTTTTCAAAACAGGATTTGCTATTACCCAGCATTGGGGAATTGATTCGTTCATCAAAAAAGCTACACTACTGGGATTCTTGTGTTTTTTTAGCTTTCCTGAAAAATGAAAAGGATAAAATTAATGATTGTATTTCTGTTCTCAAAGTAGCTGAAAATGGTCAGGTAATCTGTCACCGCCGCCTACTCTAGTGCAGTCGAAGCCGATCACCCGAAGCCATCAAAACTATCCAGGGTGCAGGAGTTGAACCTGCCTAGCACGAATTATGAGTTCGTTGCCTCAACCGCTCGGCCAACCCTGGGTTATACTATTAACTCATTATAGATCGGTAATCACTCCGAACGTGAAAATCCAGCCCCACCAAGATGAAAAAATTTTCAATCAGCACCTCCTTGCAGTTAGGACTCCTTTTGATGGTAGCCATGTTAGCCGCCGGCTTCGGTAGCGGTTGGGTAGCCTATCAATTGGGAATCGCCTCCCTGAAGGGAGTCAGTCAACCGGATATCAACCCCGCTAAAAAGTTTACCAACGATCGCACCAGTTATGGACGCAATCAGACTTTTATCCCCGTGAAAGAAGAAGAAGTAATTAAAAGAGTGAGAGTTTATATGCAACAACAGAAAAACAAACCGCAATCAAAGGACGAAACCAAAGGATAGGCTTTAAAAA
>NZ_JASJFE010000622.1:0-4928 GCF_030067735.1 Microcystis sp. M53598_WE2
AAAAAGCGGTAAGGTGGGCAATGCTCACCCTACTATTTCTATTTTCGCTTGGTCAGGCTAGAGACTAACCCTAATCCTCCTAATCCTAACAAGGCAACAACGGAACTCAGTGCAGATCTGGTAGGGTGTGTTCCCTCATGCAAGTCCTACCGCTGCAGCGATCAATTTTGGGGAACGCACCATGCTCATTGATTAAAGTAAATGATAATAATCTAAAAACGTCTAGGCACAGCGACGGACGGGAGTGCGATCGGTTATGATGGAGTTGTAAATTTTTGTTACGAAGTGCAGTCAGATTGAACAATTGGTGCTGAAATCTTGGGGAAAAGCTGATGTTATTTCGGCTGATTGTCAGGAATCCACAAAACGGGGTGATCTGCAGAAACTTTCGGCATATCCTTGCTCTCCTTATTCGGAAAGTTTCTGGATAATTAATAGAGAGTAGAAAAAGTAGTAAAATAGTCCAATACGCGTAAAACATGAACAAAACATGACTACTCTATTGCAAAAAGCATTCACAGAAATCCAGAAACTGCCAGAGCATCTTCAAGATGAACTTGCTCAACAATTGCTGGAAGATATTGAAGGTGAATTAAAATGGCAGAAAAGCCTTTCCAACGAGGATCTGGAATTGGGAGCTTTAATAACAATGGCACAGGAAGCTCTGATAGAAGAACAAGCGGGGAGAACAGAAGATAAAGGCTTTGGGGAAGAATGAAGTCATCCAGAACCAAGAGGTTTCGTCAACTTTTTCTAAGTTTGCCGCAAAGGGTATAAGAAACAGCCAAGAAAAATTACCAGATTTGGAAAGAAAATCCATTTCACCCCAGCCTAGAGTTCAAAGAGGTGAAACCAAGAGAAAAAATCTGGTCAGTCAGAGTCGGCATTGGATGGCGAGCATTAGGGATTAAGAATTCAGAGGAAGAAAAGATAGTTTGGTTCTGGGTTGGATCGCACTCCGAGTATGACAAGATTCTAGGTAAGAATTAGAAGCGATCTAACAAATCACTGCACCCGACCTTATGCTAAAGTTATCTAAATCATCCCAAGTCATTGGCGGCGGGTGATGGGCAACGTTAGACCTACACCCTCTGATTGTTAACGATGACTATAATCCTAGAGAGGATTCTTTTTTTCCTATCACTGCATAGAAGGGATCAGCAACCATAATTCCTAACATTTGCAGGAAACTGGGGGTAGTAGCAGGACGAACGATCGCCTGTACTTCCCTAAATCCCGCCACCGATTTAAAATAGGATTTCACTAACGCTACCCGGCCTAAATCGCTATTATCGCGCCAAGCAGCGATCGCTTTTTGGTAAAACATCCGATTGGAAAAACTAACCACCACCAGACCATTAGGCTTTAAAATGCGATACAGTTCCGCAAAAATCGCCTCTGGATACTGCAAATACTGCACCGACACCGTGATTAACACCGCATCAAAAGAACTATCCCCTAGGGGCAATTTTGGCTGTGCATTCAGGTCCTGGACAAAATAACTATGCAAGCGGGGATTTTTGGCTAACTCCTCCCCATTCATCCCGTGACCTTCGATATGCTCAAATTCCATCTCCTCCGGTAAATGGGACACCCAGCTGCTCATCAGGTCTAAAATACGCGTATTCGGCGATAAGATCTCTCGGTAGAGAGCGGTTAATCGATCGATAAAACCCTCATCCACGTGGGTGACGAAGCGGGGAAAAGCATAAAAATCGCTGTCTTTGGTCGGATCGAGTTTAGTTCTTTCTTCAGGTCGGAGCATTTTTGTCAAGTTAATTTTACTATTCTTAACATAGCCCAGAGACAGAAAAAAGGGTTAACCGAACTGGTCAAAGTTAGATGGCACAAAGAAGACGATACCCTGAACCCAGGCCAAAGATTTACACCTCATCTCGACCTACTCCAGATAACTGAGTATGTCAAGTGTTGGATATTCCCTTAGAATGTAAAATGTAAAGACTGTAGATACATAAGGTTAATTCATGTTTTGGGCCGACAAAATTGCTGCGGATGCACAAATAAACCAAGTTGTCAACGATTCAAAAACACCGTCTGGAAGAGTTCATGTTGGATCGTTGAGAGGGGTTGTGATCCATGATGTGATTGATCGAGCCTTGAAACATGGTGGTAAATCATCGAAATTCCTCTATGGTGTTGATGATTATGATGCACTTGATACTGTTCCCCATTATCTCGATCGAGAGAAGTTTGCACCTTACTTAGGGTTTCCCCTTTGCAATGTCCCTTCACCGGACAATAGTGCCAGCGATTATGCAAAGTACTTCATGGGGGAGTTTCTAGAGGTTTTCGAGCATTTGGGGGTTAGACCAGAGGTTTACTACTTGCGTGATCTATACCGCTCAGGTCGCTTGAATTCCTACATTGATACCTTCCTCAAAAACGCTCATTTGGTCAGAGAAGCCTATCTAGAGGTAAGCAAAGCGCGTCGGCCAGATAACTGGTATCCCTTTCAGATCGCTTGTGAAAATTGCGGCAAGATTGCAACAACGGTTGTGTCAGATTATAACGGGTCAGAAGTTTTCTACACTTGCAAACCTGATGCAACGGATTGGGTTCAAGGTTGTGGTCATTCAGGCTGGGTTTCTCCTTTTGATGGCAATGGTAAATTACCTTGGAAAGTTGAGTGGGTGGCAAAGTGGGATCTATTGGGAATCACCATTGAGCTTGCGGGTAAAGATCACTCCCAGAAAGGAGGATCTAGAGATGTTGCGAATGCAATTTGTCGAAAAGTGCTACGAAAACAGCCACCTTTCCATTCACCCTACGAATTCATTTTGGTCAATGGCACGAAGATGAGTTCATCAAAGGGGGTTGGTTCAAGCGCCAAAGAAATCGCTGAGTTACTTCCTCCTGAGCTACTTCGATTTTTAATGCTACGAACTCAGCCTAAGACGGTTATTAACTTTGCGCCCAATTATGAAACGACAACCAGGCTATTTAGAGACTACGATTCTCTAGCTGATAAGTATCAAGCTTTATCAGCAGATGCCCAGCAAGAATCTGCTTTGCCTGAAGAGTTAATGCCATTGTTTTACTCTCAACTTGATGGAGCAATTAAGCCTTACCATCCTGTTGATCTCAGCACGCTGATTTCTTTACTGCAAGTGCCTCACCTCGATATTCGTCAAGAGATTGAAAAACGTAGTACTCAGCCTTTAAGCGAATATGATTGGCAAATTGCCAATCAAAGGATTTCAGTTGCCCAAAAATGGTTGGCGGACTATGCTGACGAAGAAGAGAAATTGGTTCTTTATCTTGACAGGGTTCCTGAGAAAGTTAGGGACTTGACTCAAGAGCAGGTTGCTTATCTCAGACAGCTAACTCATAGCTTGACAGATGTTAAGGTTTGGGAAGCTGACGAATTGCAAACAACTTTATTTGCAACAGCAAAAGAGTTAGAAATGCAGCAACCCCTTGCATTTAAAGCTGTTTATTTATCGTTCTTAGGTAAAGAGCGTGGGCCAAAAGCTGGAGCTTTGCTGTCATATTTAGAGCGGGATTTTGTGATTACTCGTCTTCAAGATGTTGTGCAAATAAATGAATCTCAGCTTGCTCTTATTTCTGAATAGACAGAAAAAAGGGTTAACCGAACTGGTCAACCCCTAGGCTTGGGAACGCGCTGTAAATCTTAGCTTTGAACGACTAGCTTAACGTTAGCGTTTTGCAGACCGCGCTGTTTCACTTCGGATAGGGTTTTGTTCACAGCGTATTTTTGGTTGATCGAGTTGATCAATTCGGTTTGATTGTGTTTTTTGGCCACACCCCAGAGGTCAGCGATTAAATCGAAACTGCCGTCGGTATTGCGGGACCAACCGAGATCATATTCGCCATCGAGAACAGCAACGATGTCGGAGCGAACCCGTTGACCGTTGTAACCACGAACATCAGCTTCGGTTTTTACGCTAATACCGAGGTCGCGGAGAGAAGCTTTGAGGATTTCGGCATCGGTGATTTTGGTCCGGAGAGTGCTAAAATGAGACATTGGAATTTCCTCTTTGTAGATAAGAATCAACAACAACAGATTGAGAGTTAAAGAGTGCCGCCAAGCGGCTTTTCGAGGCATTGCTAGTCCCTGAGAACTAGCCTTTCATCCCGTTGGGAGCGGGCGAAAGTCTGTTAGAACTCCAATCGCTGGTACTCAGCGACGGAGGCCGAAGCAGGTCGGGCGCGTTGTCTGGCCCAATCACGCAGGGCAGTTACCTGTTCGGTCATGGTGCGAGATAGGGGCAGAGTCGCCTTAATCGCCGCAATAATGTCTAATTGCGTGAATTCGCGATCTTGGGCGAAGGCCTCATACATGGCGGCAATCAGCGCCTGTTCTATTTCCGCACCGGAAAACCCATCGGATACCTTGGCTAACTGCTCCAAATCGAAGCGAGAAATGTCGGAGCGTCGTTTAGTCAGGTGAATATTAAAGATATCTTGTCTTTCTTCGGAATTGGGCAAATCGACAAAGAAGATTTCATCGAAGCGCCCCTTGCGGAGAAATTCCCCGGGTAGCCGTTCAATCCGGTTAGCTGTGGCCATGACGAAGACGGGTGAGGTTTTTTCCTGCATCCAAGTCAGGAAGGAGCCGAAGATGCGGCTAGAGGTTCCCCCATCGGAATCGGCGGATCCTGTGCCACCGGCAAAAGCTTTATCTAATTCATCGATGAAAAGAATGGCCGGAGAGATGGATTCAGCAGTTTTTAGGGCATTACGCAGGTTAGCCTCGGACCGTCCCACCCTGGAACCATCGTAAACCCGTCCCATCTCTAAGCGCAGGAGCGGTAAACCCCAGAGGCGCGAGGTGGTTTTAGCGATTAAGGACTTACCACAGCCCGGCACTCCTAAAATTAGCATCCCTTTCGGTTGGGGGAGTCCGTAACCTCTGGCTCTTTCTGTAAAGGCGTTCGATCGCTGTT
>NZ_JASJFE010000104.1:0-12789 GCF_030067735.1 Microcystis sp. M53598_WE2
CCCCGTCTATTGCATAACACCAACCGAAGAGCCTTTATTTATCTTCATCTTTATCCCTGATTACTGATTACTGATTACTGATTACTGATTACTGATCACTGATCACTGATTACTGATTACTGATTACTGATTATTGCGCTGCTCATCTAAACGGACGCTGATGACGGTAGTGCGATCGATGCTCAGGGAGCGACCTTTTTGGTTAAGATAAATAGATTGCTCATCTCTACCTTGCAGTTTTCCGCGCCATTCTTTTGGTTTTCCCTGGCTATCCTGGCCGGTAACGATGACGGGAAAACCTTTAAAAGACTGAAATTCGCGCTCACTGCTCAGTTGTCGAGAAATGCCGGGGCTAGATATTTCTAAAACGTAGGCCCCGGGTAAGATTTCTTGACTGTCGAGGGCGGTTTCTAAGGACCGACTCATCTGCTCACAGTCCTCTAAACCGGTATCTCCCGCAAGATTGCGAATATCGACGCGCAGGACGGGAGGCCTTTTATTGGTTTGGAAAACGATATCGACCACTTCTAGCCCCAAGTTTTCAGCGATAGGGGTGGCTAGGTGCAGCAGGTCGGCAATGAGCGGATGGGTCATGATTTAGACAACAAAAAAAGCGGGCGAAACCCACTTCCCTAAACTTTTAGTGATTGGGATAGGCAGTTGTTAGACCACCTAGCTAAATACAATATAGCAAAAAACCGTCATCACTATTTGCCCCCGGGGTCGTGCCTGGGGGCAAACAGAACAGTGGTCACGATCGAGTCGATCTGTCACAATGAATACAGGGTAACTAGATATAGAGTCAATTATGGATCAAAAATCTCCACTCACCGTAGTTAGAGCCAAGTCAGCTAAGAATCGTGGTCGTCGGCCAGTATGGAAAGGGATTGTCACCACTTGGATGATTCTGCAAACCTTTGGCCATGTCACTCCTGCTTGGAGTCAAAAAAACCAAAATACCCTCACCTACGGTGAATTGTTAGAGAAGATCGACCAAGGAAAGGTAAAAAAGGTCGAAATCAATCCTTCTTTGCAGCAGGCAGCAGTTACCCTCGTCGGTCAAACGGACAAGGAGCCCCCGAAGGAAGTCAATTTATTTGACCAAAATCCCGAATTAATCAAGAAACTCGATGCTAAAAAAATTGAGTACGGCATTCTCCCCAGCACTGACAATTCAGCCCTGATCAATGTTCTCACTAACCTGTTAGTGATTATTATCGTCTTGGGATTATTGGTGTTTATTATCCGTCGTTCTGCCAATGCTTCCGGTCAAGCGATGAACTTCGGTAAATCAAGGGCGCGGTTTCAGATGGAGGCGAAAACCGACACACAATTTAATGATGTCGCGGGTGTGGATGAGGCCAAGGAAGATTTACAGGAAGTGGTGACATTCCTCAAACAACCGGAAAAATTTACGGCTATTGGTGCGAAAATCCCCAAGGGAGTCCTGTTAATCGGGCCCCCGGGGACGGGAAAAACTTTACTGGCTAAAGCGATCGCGGGAGAGGCGGGAGTACCTTTTTTCAGCATCTCCGGGTCGGAATTTGTGGAGATGTTTGTCGGGGTTGGTGCGTCGCGAGTGCGAGATCTGTTCCGAAAAGCCCAGGAAAATGCCCCTTGTTTGGTTTTTATCGATGAAATTGATGCCGTTGGTCGTCAAAGAGGGATCGGTTATGGGGGAGGTAATGATGAACGGGAACAAACCCTGAACCAATTATTGACGGAAATGGACGGTTTTGAGGGAAATACTGGCATTATCGTCATTGCCGCCACCAACAGGCCTGATGTTTTGGATTCGGCCTTGCTGCGTCCGGGTCGTTTTGACCGACAGGTGGTGGTGGATTATCCAGATTCTAAGGGACGTTTGGCCATTTTGGAGGTCCATTCTCGCGATAAAAAGGTGGCTGCTGATGTGGCTCTGGAGGCGATCGCCCGGCGCACCCCCGGTTTTACTGGGGCAGATTTGGCGAATATGCTCAACGAAGCGGCGATTTTTACCGCTAGACGGCGCAAAGAGGCGATTACTATGGAGGAGGTCAACGATGCGATCGATCGGATTGTGGCCGGTATGGAAGGGCGAGCTTTAGTGGATAGTAAAGCCAAGCGTTTGATCGCCTATCATGAAGTCGGCCATGCGATTGTCGGTACTCTCTGTCCCGGTCACGATCAAGTGGAAAAAGTCACCCTGATTCCCCGGGGGCAAGCGCAGGGGTTAACTTGGTTCACTCCTGATGAAGAACAGGGTTTAACCAGTCGTTCCCAGTTATTAGCCCGAATTGCGGGATTATTAGGGGGACGGGTGGCGGAGGAATGTGTCTTCGGTGAGGATGAAGTGACTACCGGGGCCGGTAATGATATTGAAAAAATCACCTATCTGGCCCGACAGATGGTAACGCGTCTGGGAATGTCGGAATTGGGATTGATTGCCCTAGAGGAGGATGGTAATTCCTATCTCGGTGGTGCTGCTGCTGGTTATCATGCCGACCATTCTTTCGCGATGATGGCGAAAATTGATTCACAAGTGCGGGAACTTGTCAAGCAATGCCACGATTTAGCAACAAAACTTATCCTTGACAATCGTGTGGCGATTGATCGCTTGGTGGATATACTGATTGAACAGGAAACCATTGACGGCGACGAATTCCGGCGTTTATTGACGGAATTTCAGCAACAAGCGGCTCGGTCAATGGTGACTACGGTTTAATTTGCCCTTCGTCTCCTCGCTTCGATTCAGGGGTTAGGAGACGATTTCAGCAGACAATCTGCTAATCAGTCGGACAAAGCCAGAATTAACGACTAACATTGTGAGCGGGAATTTTATTAATGGAATGGCCGTTATGATTGCCTTTGGTGGAGGCAATAATATTAGCTTCTAAAGCTGAAGTCATCTCGGCCAACATTTCTAGATTGAAACGATAGCCGACGTTGCGGACGGTTTGAATTAAATTAGGTTGCCTGGGATCGGTTTCGATTTTTTTCCGCAGAGAGAGAACATGAGTATCAATTGTCCGGGGATTATCGATTTCCTCGGGCCAAGCGCGACGCAGTAAATCGGCTCTTGATAGGGGTGTTCCCTCCGCTTGGGCTAAAACGTAGAGTAGGCTAAATTCTTGGGGGGTTAATTCGATATACTCCCCGCGAAATTGTACCCGTCTTTGGGCTAAATCTATTTTTAATTGCCCATAATCCAAGTGTAGGGGAGCAGCCCTACTGCCTAAACGACGGGTTAACACTTCTACCCTAGCCATAAATTCTTGCATTCCAAAGGGCTTTTTCAGGTAGTCGTCGGCCCCAGCTTTTAAACCATTGACCACATCTTTTTCGCCATTGCGGGCCGAGAGAATCAGTATTAAAGACTGTTTTTGTTGATAAAGCCAACGGCAGAGTTCGATTCCATCCCCATCTGGCAAGTCGGAATCGATAATTGCTAAGGTTGGTTGACGATGAAGGAAAGTTTGACGCGCACTTTGCAGGGTTGCCGATTGATTAACCAAATAACCGGCCTGTTGCAGATGCCAAGCTAATAGCGATCGCAAGTGCGGGTTGCCCTCAACAATAGAAATATGGATCGATACCACTTGAGTTTCTGCCCCATTACTGCACAGATTGACACATTGTCAGGGTATCAGAATTAATGTCAAGATGTTGTAACAATCGTAACATTCGTTAGCTGTCAGCTTTTTTCTCCCTGCTCCCATCTCCCCCCGCAACGCGCACGAAGTGGTCTCCCCATCTCCTCTTATGCTCAAAAAAAACTCGTTTACTTTTGCGTAAACGAGTTTACTTTCCATGATATGATTAATAGTCCTGGGAATTATTTGGCAACTGCTACCGGTGCTTTGACGGGCTGGGGCTGGGGCTGCAGGTCGCGCAAACTTGGGAAAAGGAAGTGGTTTTCCTCCACATATTGCGCTCCAAACAGTCCTTTTTCAGCCCAGAAATAGCGATCGGTTGTATGCTCGTTACGCTTAACAATCAATAAAGCTGGTGGGCTAATGCCTATAGCTTGAATATACTTACGCGCCGCAGTTACGGGTTTATCTTCGCCACTTTCAATACTATACTGGGGTATAAGTTCAAGTATCTTACGTCCTTCTTGACGACGGCGACTTTTACGTTTCCGTTTTCTGGCCAACCCAATTACCTCCTGTTTTGGCTAATCGTTGTAATGATAGTTACAAAAGCCGTAGCAATTATATCTGTTCTAGACCAAGAAATCAAGTGTCTCTCACAAACCCAATTACAGACAAGTTTGACTAGAAGCTAGACTGAGACTAGGTTTAAGTTTTTGTTACAAAAACACACCCACAAATATCGATACAAAACTTATTATTCTTAAACTTTTTTTAATATATACCGTGATCCACCCCGAAAATAGTGACCAAACCCTTGTCCTAATTGCTTTTTGCCGGTTGCCCTCGACTCAAGAGGAGGGTCATTCTCCCCTATGTAAACTGGGAAACAAAACTCGCAACCCTAGCTGTATCTAGGTTTTCTGATTTTTTACTTTTTACTTTCTTGGTATGCCCTTCTCCTCCCCCTCCCGGACTCCCCTGAGTGATGATTTTATTGCCCTCTGTCAGACACAGATGGAACTTTTGCGAGAGCAAATGGAAACGGACAGAAGTGCGGTTTATTTAACTGAACCTTTATCGAGTGATTTAATTCCAGTCGTTGTTTATCCACCTTTTAATCCCCCTTCTCCCCAAAAAAAGCGGCTTTCCTTACAACCGGGGCAACCAGCGGCAGACTTGTTAACTGCGGTTAAGTTAGAAGATTTATCCCACCTCTGGAGTAATCAGGAGACCGTCAGCGGTCATCGCTTGTTTTTACCCTTAATGTACGAAGAGGGCATGATCGGATTATTGGTGACAACCAGAGAAAAACGACCTTGGCAAAGTTGGGAATTAACCCGGATGGAAAAAATCACCCAAACCCTCGCTTTGGCCTGTGTACTCGATCGCCAATTAGGAGAAGAACGTTATTATCGACAATGGCAACGTCAGCGCCTCGATACCTTTCTCCATCAAATCCGCAATCCCCTCACCGCTTTAAAAACCTTTGGTAAACTTCTGCTCAAAAGGCTTTTAGCCGAAGAAGGTAACGATCCCGCCATTACTGGTATTCTGAGGGAAAGCGATCGAGTTCGGGACTTAATCGCCGAATTTGAGGCACAAATTCAGCAAGAAAGCGAAAATTACCCCACCGTCGATATTCCTCTCCTGCAAGCGCAATCTTCCCCCACCGCCTTTCTCTTGCCTGCTGGCAGCGGCCAACTAGCTCCGATCGATCTCCATGATATTCTCGATCCGCTGCTCCTTTCGGCCCAGGCCGTAGCCAAAGAGAGAAATCTCAGTCTAGAAACGATTCACGGGGAAGACATACCACTTATTTGCGCCAATATCCCCGGTTTGCGGGAAGTATTCAGCAATTTAATTGATAATGCCCTCAAATATACTCCTGCTGGCGGAAAAGTCACCGTCGAGGTGCAGAATGTTAAGAATAGTGTAGAAATTGTTTTTAAAGACACGGGTTATGGTATAGCGAGGAGCGATCAAGAAAGAATTTTTCAACGTCACTACCGGGGAGTGCAAGCAGGGGGAGATATACCCGGTACAGGATTGGGTTTAGCGATCGCTAAAGAATTAATTACCAGCATGGGGGGGACGATTGAATTTATCAGTCCCAATCCCGAGCAAACAAGTTCCCTCTACCCCGGCACGGTTTTTCGGGTTCATATACCAGTTATAGCCGATGATAACCTCAGTATAGAGGGATGATCTGGTCGTCAATTCTGCCTATTTTCTCGATCGGGAGATTCCGGGGGCGATCAGTTAAAATATATCGAAAATATCAGTATTACTGGTAACTTGGCCGTGAAGCAAAGAATTAACTAATTATGCCGACGATCGAACAATTAGAACCCGCTAATAAGGCTGATGTGTTAGTATATATGCCCTACTATGCCAAGGACAAACATAGTATCCTGCCCTATGCGATCGCTTTGTATCAAGCAGGATCTTTAGAAGGTCGTCGTCCCATAGAAAACAGTCAAGGGATTCCCTTTGTAGCGTCTTGGTATGTATCAAAATTGCCCTCGGAATTGACCCGTTGTCGTTTACAATTTGAAGGACAGGCCGACCTAAGCTATGAGATGACGATTATTAACGCCGAGTTGATCGAATATCTCATCGATGCGATTAAAACCTTTAAGCAGCTAGGTTCGGCCGACTTTTCGCAGGGATTTTATCGGAAACTGCTGCGATTTGAAGAATAAAAGTCGGGATTTTACGGGTTAAAAGGAGCAAATCGTGGCGAAATCAGCCAAATCTATACTCATCTCTTCCCTGGAACCCCTCAGTGGTAAATCGGGAACTATCGTCGGTTTAGCGCATCTCTTGCGGCAAAAAGGCCTAGAGATAAGTTACGGCAAACCAGTGGGCAATTGTCCGGGCTACGTCGATGGGCAATTGGTCGATGAGGATGTAGAATTTATCCAGCAATTACTAGAATTATCCCCCGAGCAGCTGCGTTTACCCCTGATCTATACGGATATGGATTCCGTTGCTAAACGTCTGCAAGGTGCAGATAAACAGGACTACGGCAATATTCTTGCTGGCTATCTCGATCGGGTTAACAGTGATATTGCCCTCCTCGAAGGGCCGGGGACTCTCTGGGAAGGGAGTATTTTTCAGTTATCGATGGGGGAGATGGCCAAAATTCTCCAGACTCCGATCCTATTGGTGGCCCGCTATAGTTCTCCCCTGATTGCCGATAGTCTGCTGAAAGCGCAACAGGAATTAAATAATCAGCTGCTGGGGGTAGTAATTAGTGATATCCCCGCCGATGATTGGGATGAAGTACAATCTCTCCTTAAACCCTATCTCGCTGGCCAAGGTGTGGAAGTTTTAGGACTGTTACCCGCTAGTAAACTGATGCGCAGTATTAGTGTTCGGGAAATTGTCCATCTTTTAGAGGCCAAAGTATTATGTCGGCCCGATCGTTTGGATTGGATGGTAGAAAGTTTAGCGATCGGGGCAATGAATGTCAACGCCGCTTTAGAATATTTTCGCAAGGGGGAAAATATGGCTGTGATTACGGGTGGCGATCGCACAGACCTACAGTTAGCTGCCCTAGAAACTTCTACCACCTGTTTGATCTTAACTGGTTCCATCTCTCCAGATCCCCTGATTCTGGGCCGGGCCGAGGATTTAGAAGTACCGATTCTCTCGGTAAATTTAGATACTCTCACCACCGTGGAAATCGTCGATCGGGCCTTCGGGAAGATTCGCTTACAGGAACAGGTAAAAGTCGCTTGTATTCGAGAATTAATGGAGGAACATTTCCAGATCGATCGCCTGTTAGAAAAGTTAACAACAGGGGGGTAATTTCTCCCTGGCTGCCGAGAATTTCACTGGAAACCCCTTCATGAGTCTATCATCCTCCCCTGTGTCCCCTCCGGTCAAAGAAAATGACTGGAGCTTATTATTAACATTACTTCCCTACGCAAAAAAGCAAAAAGCCCTGCTATTTTGCTCATTAATACTTCTTTTTCCCCTATCTCTCACGGGGGCGATCCAACCCTTAATTATCGGTCAAGCGGTCTCCCTTTTGCAAAAGGAACAAACTTGGGATTTTTTGGCTCAAATGCCCTTAACAGCAGCCATTAATACCCTAATTATTATCCTGTCAGCTTCGATTATTTTACGACTGATTTTAGGGACAATGCAAGGTTATCTAGTGCAGAAAGTCGGTCAGTCAATTACTGCTAATGTCCGGGAAGATTTATTTACCCATGTCACCTCCCTTTCCTCCAGTTTTTTTGATCGCTCTCCCGTGGGACGTTTAGTCACTCGTTTAACCAGCGATGTGGAAGCATTAGGAGAAGTTTTTGCTAGTGGGGCGATCGGAGTTGTCAGTGATTTGGTCAATATTTTAGTTATTATCATCACCATGTTTACCCTGCAATGGCAATTAGCTCTATTGTTGGTGTTGATGTTATTTCCCGTCACTGCTTTAATTATCTTTTTTCAAAAACAATACCGCATCGCTAACTATCAAGTACGCGAGGAATTATCAAAACTTAATGCCCAATTACAGGAAAATATAGTCGGAGTTAATATTGTTCAATTATTTCGCCGCGAACGCTTTAATGCTGAAATGTTTCGCGCTATCAATACTCACTATCGTCAATCCCTAGATAAAACAATTTTTTATGATTCTGCTGTCTCGGCCACTTTGGAATGGATCGGATTAATTGCCGTGGGAGGAGTATTATGGTTAGGCGGGATTTTTATTCTCCAGAAAACCATTGATTTTGGGGTTTTATCAGCTTTTATTTTATTCTCCCAACGTCTCTTTAATCCCCTGCGTCAGTTTGCCGAAAAATTTACTATGTTTCAATCGGGTTTTACTGCTATAGAACGAATTGGTGAATTAATTAGTATTCCCATTGAAATCACCGATTCTAACAATTATAAAGAGATTTACTTCCCAGAAAAACGTCAAACTGGCGAGATTATTTTTGAAAATGTTTGGTTTGGTTATAAACCCGATGAATATATTATCAAAGGTCTCAATTTTACCATTCATCCAGGGGAAAAAGTCGCTTTAGTTGGTCCCACCGGTGCGGGAAAAAGTTCGATTATTCGTCTTCTCTGTCGTCTTTACGAACCAAGTAAGGGCAGAATTCTAGTGGATGGTATCGATATCCGTTATCTTCCCCAAGCGGAATTAAGACGTTATATCGGTGTCATTCTCCAAGAAACTTTTCTCTTTGCCGGAGATGTTACTCGCAATATTACTTTAGGGGAAAATTATGATTTTGAGCAAGTGAAGGCAGCAGCTAAATTAACTAATATCGATCACTTTATCGAGGAGTTACCCGATGGTTATCATACCCTTTTACGGGAACGAGGCGCAAATTTATCGGGAGGACAAAAACAATTACTCGCTTTTGCGAGAGTCGCTATTCGTAACCCCGAAATTTTAGTTTTAGATGAAGCTACCGCTAGTTTAGACGTGGGGACAGAAGTATTAATTCAAGAAGCTTTAGAACAGATTTTAGTCAATCGTACTGCTATTATTATCGCCCATCGTCTCTCCACTATTCGCGATGTCGATCGAATTCTTGTCCTTAAACGCGGGGAATTAGTCGAATCGGGAACCCATGAAGATTTATTAACCGAAGACGGCCTCTACGCTAGTTTATATAAACTGCAAATGTTAGGCACAGATAGTTAACAGTTATCAGTGATCAGTTATCAGTTATCATTTATCAGATTAAAGTGATAACTGATAAGTTTTAAGTTTTAAATGATATTATTCGCCGATCAATCTTCACTAATTACTGTTTACTGATTACTGTTTACTGTTTACTGTTTACTGTTTACTGTTTACTGTTTACTGATCACTGACAAATCCCCCACTTCCCACTTCTCACAATGCCTTCGCCAGAATCTGCTCCGCTATTATCACAACTGCAAAAAAAAGTCAATAGTTTAGATGTACCATTTTATGCACCAGGGCATAAGCAGGGGGAAGGAATCGGGGAAGATTTAAGTAATTTACTGGGAAAAAGCGTCTTTAAAGCCGATTTACCCGAATTACCCGACCTTGATAATTTGTTTGCCCCGACGGGGGTGATTAAAGAAGCGCAAATTTTAGCAGCCGAGACATTTGGGGCAGATAAAAGCTGGTTTTTAGTCAATGGCTCCAGTTGTGGCATTATTGCGGCGATTTTAGCCACTTGCGGCGAGGGAGATAAAATTATTTTGGCGAGAAATATTCATAAATCGGCAATTTCGGGCTTAATTCTCTCTGGGGCGCAGCCTATCTTTATCAATCCCGAATATAATCCCACTATCGATCTAAATTTAAATATAACCCCCCAATCCCTCGAAAATGCCCTGAAACTCCATCCCGACGCTAAAGCGGTGATGGTAGTCTCTCCCACCTATCAAGGGGTTTGCTGTGACTTAAAAACTATCGCCCAGATTACCGATCATTATTCTATCCCGCTGCTCGTCGATGAGGCTCACGGGGCGCATTTTGCCTTTCATCCCGATTTACCTCCGGCTGCCCTGTCTCTCGGCGCTGATATGGCTATTCAGTCCACCCATAAGGTTTTAGGGGCCTTAACTCAAGCATCAATGTTACACTTAAAAAGCGATCGCATTAGTTCCGAAAAAGTCGATCGAGCCTTACAATTAGTTCAAACCACTAGCCCTAGTTATTTGCTTCTCGCTTCCCTTGATAGTGCTAGAAAGCAAATGGCGACGCAAGGACTAGATTTACTGACCAAAACCCTCGATTTAGCCGCTTCGGCCCGAAAAGAACTCGATAAAATCCCTAATATCTCTGTTTTAGACTTTCCCCATTCTATCCCGGGTTGTCACTGGTTCGATCGCACTCGTTTAACGGTAATCGTCAAAGATTTTGGCTTAACTGGTTACGAAATAGACGATATTTTGCGAGAAAAATACGCCGTCACCGCAGAATTACCGACTTTAAGCCAACTTACTTTTATTATCTCCATCGGCAATCATCGCGAACACATTAATCGCCTAATTACTGCTTTTCAATGCCTTAAATCCCCTTCCTCTACCAGTTTACCCCCCACTCCTCCCCCAGTCACGGGAAATTTGGCTATTTCTCCTAGAAAGGCTTTTTTTGCCCCTACAGAGATAGTATCCCAGAAAAATGCCCTCGATCGTCTTAGTGCTGATGTTATCTGTCCCTATCCCCCCGGTATTCCCGTTTTGATGCCGGGAGAGTTAATTTCTCAGGAAATCCTCGACTATCTGCAAACTATTTTAGACCTCGGTGGCACGATTACTGGCGGTAGTGATGATAATTTTCAAACTTTCAGGGTTTTAAAATAATCGCAAAATTATCTGATATATTAACCGGAAAAAGGCGGTAATAGCAATGGCTCCGATGGCTGCCATCACGGCAATGATAGCAATTTCAGGAAAACTTAGGGTTCCTTGCAGTTGCGGAATTAACAGGAAGGCGAGAGTAATTGCTGCTAGAATCGGTAAATCTCTCCCTTCAATCACTTTTTTAAATAATGCCAAAACTAAGCCACCTAAGATCATAAAAGCGATGACAATTCCTAGCGAGGGGAGTAAACTATTTAAGGCAATTACTAATAATGTCCCCTCAAATCCTGTAAAGGCAGCATTAGCGAAGGTTTCCCCAAGAGAAAAGCGGGAAGTTTTTCTAATCACTGGAGAAGCTGGAGGGGATGGAGGAATTGGGGAAGCTGGAGGAGATGGGGAAGATGGAGGAATTTGAGAAGCTGGAGGAGATGGGGGAGGTGTATTTAAAGCGGTTAAAACTTCTCCACAGGATTGAAATCTATCCAGGGGATTTGCTAGTAACATTTTATTGAATACTCTTGCTAAATCTGCACTGATGTTGGGGGCATAATTTTGCCAATTCCAGACCTGTTTTTGGGGATCGTATAGATCATCAGGATCGCGATTAGTTAAGAGTATAACACAGGTAGCTGCTAGGGCATATAAATCTGTGGCTGCCGATACCTGATTGCCTAATTGTTGTTCGGGAGGAGCAAATCCAGCTGAGTAAATTGTTGTGGATTTCTCTTGTGTATTACTAGGGTTATTGGTAGCCTGTTTTACTGCCCCAAAATCGAGTAAATAGAGGCGGCCATTTTGGGAGCGCATGATGTTAGATGGTTTTATATCCCGGTGAATGGAACCATTTTCATGAATAAATTTGAGGATAAGAAGTAATTCTTTGAGAATGTTTTTGACTTCACTTTCTTGAAAGGGTTTTTGTTGCTGTTGGAGAATTTCTTCTAAGTTTTTACCGTCGATATATTCCTGGGCCAGATAGAAAAATTGCTCTTCTTTTCCCGTTAATTGATTCTTGACTGTTAAAGGGAAAAAAGCATAGAGATCGGGGATTTGGGGATGTTCTCGTCCTAAATCTTCTAAAACGTGCGCTTCTTGAAAAAATAAGTTTTTCGCTTTTTCTAAAGCTTGCGGACTTAAATTACCCGAAGGTTGAAATTGTTTGAGTACACATTTAGCTTTTTTGGGACTATAACGATCTACTGCTAAAAATGCCGCCCCAAATCCTCCTTGTCCCAATAGACGTTCTGGCAAATAACGTCCCCCTAAAATTAATGGCATCCCGCAAGTAGTACAATATTTCTGCTCGATCGAGGTTAAGCGATTGCTATCGTCTAGGTCTGGGCATTGATTACGCGGTTTCGGACAGTGGGGACGCGTGCAAATAACTTCCATAGTCACTGTTTCCCGTGGTACTGCTCTTAGTTTAGCTACTACCGGCAATTCGGGTTAAAATTTTTATTCTTAAGAAAGAGTTAAAAAGAGCGTTCGTAGGCCGACACGGATTGCCATTATACTACAAGGTTAGCAGAAATTTTGGAGTTTGTCAAGTCTTTGGCTGAAAAAAATTCAGCCGGATAAGGGCGGTTATCTTCATGGTGGAGTGGGAAGTCTCGGCGCTTTTCTTTAGTTGAATGAGCGTGCCAGACGATTAACCCCGGTGTGTAATAACTGTTCCAAGCTTTGGCGATCGCTGATGGCTTGAAGATTGATCACAAAACAGGTTAAACCCAGTCCAAAGAGGATAAAAGTGGGGGCCATAACCACACCAATCATTAACCAGGTGGCGACGTGGAGAAACATAGTGAGAGCGAACAACAAAGCTAGGGAAGCAATGGGGAAGACTTGACGGGTAGGACGACCAAAATAGAGAAAAAGAACGGTTAAAACGGTGGTTACTAAGTTAGCG